>JAGRHW010000253.1 GCA_020444765.1 Gammaproteobacteria bacterium
ACCTTGAGAAACGGTACGATGCCCTGCGATTCACCGTTGGTGCCCTTGATGGCCGCGCCGAGCGCGCGCACCGGCGTCCAGTCGTTACCGAGGCCGCCGGCCCATTTCGACAACAGCGCGTTGTCGCGCAGGGCGTTGTAGATACCTTCGAGGTCATCCGGCACAGTGGTCAGATAGCAGGAGGAAAGTTGAGGGTGCAGTGTGCCGGCGTTGAACAGGGTCGGCGTCGAGGTCATGTAATCAAAGCGCGACAGCACATTGTAGAACTCGATGGCGCGCGCGGTCGGGTCGTCCTCGTTGACGGCCAGGCCCATGGCCACGCGCATAAAAAAGGTTTGCGGTAATTCCAGACGTGATACCCGGTCATGCAGAAAATAGCGGTCATACAGGGTTTGCAGGCCAAGATAGGAAAACAGCTTGTCGCGTTCCGGGCGCAGCGCGGCGGCGAGTTTTTCCAGATCGAACTTGAGCAGTTGCGGTGCCAGCAGCTCGCGCTCGACGCAGGCGTGCAGGCTGGCGATAAACAGCGCGGGGTAGGCTTCGGCGCGGTAATGCAAGCCGGTTTGCGGACCAAGGGCCAGCGCGGTGACGACTTCGGACCACAGATTATTCAATAGCAGGCGCGCGGTCACAAAGGCGTAGCCGGGGTCGCGTTCGATCAGCGGGCGCGCTGTCATGATCAGCGCGGCCGGCACATCGCTGGCTTTCATGCCATTGAACAGCGACTTGCGCGTGTTGCGGATCAGCGTGTCGGCGTCCACGTCCGGCACATCCTGGCAGGCCCAGTGAATAATCGCGTCCAGTTCGTGTAGATTCAACTGGCTTTCGCTGCCGTCGGCGTCGAGAACACGCAGGCTGTCGTCGGGGCGCGTCGGCGTTTGTTGCTGATCCCGCTGGCGGCTATGCTCTTCACGGTAGAGCACATAAGCGCGGGCGATTTTCTGAAAGCCGTGGCGCATCAGGCCGAGTTCGACCAGATCCTGAATCTCCTCGATCTGCACACTGCCGCCGCTCGGCAGGCGTCGTGCCAGACGTTGTAGTATATCTGCCGTGATCTCATTGACGCTGTCGCGCACCCGCGCCGAGCCGGAGGCCTGCTGGCCCTCGACGGCGAGAAAGGCGCGGGTCATGGCGATGGAAATCTTCGAGGCATCGAAGGGCACGGCATCGCCGGTGCGTTTGATGACCTGCAGCGAGGAAGTGATCGCCTGGGAAGGGCGCTGTTGCCCGATGGGCGAGGCTGTTTCTGACATGGTTTCCGTCCTGTACCTGGTTCGCGAAGTCGTCAGCTTCCACGGCGGGACGGAGAAGAATCGCGCGACCGGTGCAGGGCGGCGACACTTCTTTGCCTTGGCACGCGAAGACTGAAGTTTATACGGCTGGCAGGTCTTCGGACTCAGGGGCGTTGCGTCAAGGTGACGCAGACCTACGGCGACGGCTTCCCGATATCAATCAGTGCCCCGGCAATCGTCTGGATTGCCGTTGTCGCTTTCGTTCCCCCATACCGCTGCGCGTCAGTTCCGGATTCTCACCGGATTCCCTCTTAGGAGCACATATACCAGATATGGGTGTTCAACCAGCGCCATATAGCATATGTTGAGTTTTTTAAAATGTAAAGTGAACAATCTGCGACTCTGAAGTAGTACCTTGTCGACGGTTCTGTCAGGTTTTTGCTGCGAAGAAAATTATCCGGGCGGTGGGTAAAACGGCTTATTCATCCCCTTGTAATCTGGCAAATTGAAACGATAATTTACAGTCCGGATTATGAGACGACTGTCCCGTCGATCCGTGCCCGAACGCTATCTATCACTCTGGACATCCGCTTGGAAAACTCGCTTAAATTACGCTGGACCGGCTGGTTCGCGCTGGGCAATGCGTTGTTGCTAGTCCTGTTGTCGCTGCAGATTATCGGCTATGCCGGTAAGCCTGACTCAGGGCTGGGCCTGCTGTTCCTGGTGTTATCGCACATCGGGCACTATACCACGCTGGCATTGCTGGCGGCCTTGCTGCTGTTACCTCTGGCTTTGCTGTTGCCGCCACGCTTGCTGATGGTGTTTGGAGTTGTATTGTTTTCCGCCGTGCTGGTGATTGCGGAAATCGATTTCCGTGTCTATGCCATGTACCGTTTTCATCTGAACGGTATGGCCTGGCAACTGCTGACTGGTGGCGGCTTCAACGAGATGATCGTGCTGGATGCGTCGAATATCCTGTTGGCGGCCCTGATTATTGCGCTATTGCTCGGCGTCGAAGCTCTGCTGGCCTGGGCGGTGTGGCGCTGGTTGACAAAAACCCGCCGGCGGCCGGGTCTCGCCGTTGCGCTTGGCATGGCGGCTATCATGCTGGTGGGGCAGGGTTTGTATGCTTGGGCGGATGTTTATCAGCGCAGCGAAATCACCCGCTTGGTGCAGATACTGCCGTGGCCGCAGCCGGTCACCGTTAAACGGACATTGCGAAAATACGGACTGTATCCAAAGAATCTGCCGACCCGCCCGGCTTCTCTGGCGGCCGGTGGCGGTCGCCTCGATTATCCGCGCGAGGAATTACGCTGCGAGACAGATCAGGCACTCAACCTGATGCTGATCGTGGTCGACAGCCTGCGCTTCGATATGCTGGAACAGACTGTTATGCCGAATACCTTCCGGCTGGCTGAAAAGTCCTGGCGCTTTGATGAACATTTCAGTGGCGGTAATTCCACGCGTTTTGGTATTTTCAGTCTGTTTTACGGGATTCACGGCACCTATTGGCCGGACGCCCTGCGCGAGCAACGCGGCGCGGCGCTGATCCGTCAGTTACGCGATGCGAATTACCGGATCGGTCTGTTCGCCAATGCCCGGCTGACCAACCCGGAATTCGATCGCACGGTCTTCAGCGATATTGCAGCCCATGTACCGCCGTTTACGCCGGGCGATAAAACCGTGGCGCGGGAGCTGGAGATCAACCGGCAGGCGCTGGACTTTCTGGATGCGGCAGCCGATGATCAGGCACAGAATGCAACAGGCAGACCGTTTTTCGGTTTCGTGTTTTACGATGCCGCGCACGCCTATCACTATCCCGACGATTACGCCGCGCCGTTCCAGCCGGCCTGGGAGTCAGTCAATTACGTCAATCTCGGCATGCAAAAGGATATCAGCGGATTTATCAACCGTTATAAAAACGCTGTGCATTTCGACGACAGTCTGATCGGCGAGGTATTGGAAAAACTCGAAGAGCGGCGCTTGATGGACAATACCGTGATTATCGTCACCGGCGATCACGGCCAGGAGTTCAACGACACCGGGCAGGGCTACTGGGGGCACAACGGGAATTTTTCGAAATATCAGCTGCAGGTTCCGTTGCTGGTGTACTGGCCGGGCAGGGAAGCGCGTCGCTTTGCCCATCGCAGCAGTCATGTGGATATAGCGCCGACGCTGCTGCAGGACCTGCTCGGTTGTCAGGGCGACCTGCGAACTTACAGCAACGGCCGGCATTTACTCGACGAGCGCGAGCGTGAGTTTCTGATTTCCGCCAGCTGGGGTCGGTTTGCCATGTTGAATGACAGGCATATCAGCGTCTTTTACGACGACGGGCGGGTGGACTATTTCGACGAAAATTATCTGCCCTTGCAGGAAAACCCGTTAAACGCGCGTGATCTGCAACAAGGCGCTGGAGAGATCTCACAGTTTTTGCATTAATCATGCCCTTCGGGAGCCAGTCTCAAAGCGCCGTGGCGCGGCCCTTGCTTTACTGGAGGTATCCGATTTCGAAGAGACGAGCATGAAAAAACTGATTCTGATGCCGCTGTGGATTCTGCAGATTTTTACCCAGACCAAGTCATTCAAAAAAAATCTGCTGCTTGGCAATCGCTGGCTCAACCGTATGGGTTTGCATGTGTTGCGGTTGATTCTGGCGCACAGCGTTATGCGCTGGAGGATGTTTCTGCTGTCCGGCGGAATTCGCGCTGAACATAAGCAGATGTTTTTCCGCGACGGTTATATTCTGATTACAGATTTTCTGGACCAGGATCAGGCAATGCGTTTGCGTTCGGAAATTCAAAATGCCGATGGCGAAGTGCGCGAATGCATTCAGGGCGATACCCTGACACACCGGATCATGCTCGACCGCGAAACCCTGGATAAGTTACCGGAATGTCGTACTGCGCTCGATCACCCCTATCTGCTGAAACTGCTGAAATTCGCCTCCGGCAAAAACCGGCCGCCGGTATCGTTTATCCAGACGATCAAGAATCATTACGTGAACGGCGATCCGGATCCGCAGAAGAATCTGCATTCGGATACGTTTCATCCAACCATGAAGAGCTGGTATTTTATCGACGATGTCGACGAGACGAACGGCCCGTTTACTTATGTACCGGGCTCACATCGTTTGACGCTCGCGCGGCTGAAATGGGAATACCACAAAAGCATTCAGATCAGTGAAGGCGCGGATCGCTATTCCGCCAACGGCTCGTTGCGTCTTACCGGCGAAGATGCCGCCGCGATGAGTCTTGCGCCCGCGCAATCACTCAAGGTGCCCGCCAATACCCTGGTGATCGCCAACACACATGGCTTTCATTGCCGTGGCGAAGCGAGTGAACGTAGCACCCGCAGCGAACTCTGGACGATCAGCCGCACCAGTCCGTTCAATCCGTTTCCCGGTATCGACACTCCGTGGTTTAACGATTTACAAGTGCGGGCCCTAGATGCCTGGCGTCGTTACGAAGACCGCAAGGCCGGGCAGCGCGGGAATATGTCGAGTTGGCATGTGGTCAAGGCGCGCAACACGATTGCCGGTGAAGGTGAGCAGGGATAAAGCCACCAACGTCATTCCCGAACGCTTTGGTCGGGAATCCAGCAATGTCGTCTCAAGAAGCCAGTATTCCTTACCGCGTGAGAAATACCATCAAATAATGTCTTATTCGGTTCGTCTTTGCTCGCGGGCCAGGCAGTGCCGTTTGAAGATCCGCGGCTGGATTCCCGACTAAAGCGTTCGGGAATGACGGAGTATTGTTGCTGTCCGTTTGAGAAATGCCATCAAACAAAGTCTTATTCGGTTCGTTGTTGCTCGCGGGTTAGATAGTGTCGTTTGACAATCCGCAGCTGGATTCCCGACTAAAGCGTTCGGGAATGACGGGGTTGCGGGGACAGTATTTCTATCCGTTTGAGTCATGTCTCCAAAATACTGTCTTAATTCGGTTGTTTTTTGCTCACGGCTCGGATGAGATTCATTTGACAGTCCGTGGCTGACTTCCCGATCGAAGACCGGTAATTTGGTTTTTCAGGCAGGCTTAATCAGGCTGGTGTTTTCCGGCAGAGCCCTTCAGGTATAGGGTTTTCAAGATTCAGGCGCTGGTGAGAAACCATTTTTATCCGGCGGAATAACACCGGTCCCGGCAACCACTCCCAATGGGTTTCAGGTCAGTCGGGTAATTATCTGTC
>JAGRHW010000254.1 GCA_020444765.1 Gammaproteobacteria bacterium
CAGGGCTCGGCGTCATCCGCCTCGGCGTAAGGGGTGAGCATACCGGCCGCCGTCCAGGCAGCGGCGCCGCCTGATTCCGGCGGGTCGCGATCGATCAGGGTGACGCTATGGCCGTCGACGACGAGTTTCCAGGCCAGCATCCGGCCGATAATACCGGCGCCGATCAGGCTGATTTTCACGCCTGGGCATCCTCTTCAGTCAGATAGATGGCCGAGCCCTTGGCGAGGAATTCCTCGGACTTTTGCGCCATGCCACTCATTGCGTATTCACGCACATCCTGGGTGATTTTCATCGAGCAGAACTTCGGCCCGCACATGGAACAGAAGTGCGCCGTTTTGGCCGATTCCTTGGGCAGGGTTTCATCGTGATAGGCGCGCGCGGTGTCGGGATCGAGCGCCAGATTGAACTGATCCTCCCAGCGAAATTCAAAACGCGCCTTGCTCATCATGTCGTCACGATAGCGCGCCCCGGGGTGACCCTTGGCAATATCCGCGGCGTGCGCGGCAATTTTGTAGGTGATGATGCCCTGCTTGACGTCATCTCGATTGGGCAGTCCGAGGTGTTCCTTGGGCGTGACATAACACAACATCGCGCAGCCGAACCAGCCGATCATGGCTGCGCCTATACCGCTGGTGAAATGGTCGTAACCTGGGGCGATATCGGTGGTCAGGGGGCCAAGCGTGTAAAATGGTGCTTCGTGGCAATGTTTGAGCTGCTCGTCCATGTTTTCCTGGATTTTATGCATCGGTACGTGACCAGGGCCTTCGATCATGGTTTGCACATCGTGCTTCCAGGCGATTTGCGTGAGCTCGCCGAGGGTGCGCAGTTCGGCAAACTGTGGCGTGTCGTTGGCGTCTGCCAGTGAGCCGGGACGCAAGCCGTCTCCAAGTGAGAAACTGACGTCGTAGCTTTTCATGATCTCGCAGATTTCTTCAAAGTGCGTATAGATAAAATTTTCCTGATGATGGGCGATACACCATTTGGCCATGATCGAGCCACCGCGGGAAACGATTCCGGTCACACGATCGGTGGTTGTGGGAATAAACGGCAGACGGACGCCAGGGTGAATCGTAAAGTAATCCACGCCTTGTTCGGCCTGTTCGATCAGCGTGTCACGAAAGATTTCCCAGTTCAGTTCTTCGGCGATGCCACCGACTTTTTCCAGCCCCTGATAAATCGGCACGGTACCGATCGGTACTGGCGAATTGCGTACGATATAGTCGCGGGTTGCGTGGATATGCTTGCCGGTAGACAGATCCATCACGGTATCGCCGCCCCAGCGAATCGCCCAGACGAGTTTCTCGACTTCCTCTTCGATACCGGAGGAGAGCGCCGAGTTACCGATATTGGCGTTGATCTTGACCAGAAAGTTACGCCCGATAATCATCGGTTCGAGCTCGGTATGGTTGATATTGGCCGGGATGATCGCGCGGCCTTCGGCGACTTCCTTGCGCACGAATTCCGGCGTAATCAATTGCAAATTGGCGCCGCGTGCATCGCCGGCGAGACGTTTTGCACGCTCATCGGTGTCGAATACGCTGTTGATCGCTTCGCGACTTTGATTTTCCCGGGCGGCGATAAATTCCATTTCCGGCGTGATGATGCCTCGACGGGCATAATGCATCTGTGACACGTTTCGACCGGGCAGGGCGCGGCGTGGCTGGCGTTGTAACGCTTCGTTGAAGTAGCGGAAGGCTTTGTCGCCGGTCTCGAAACCATTGTCTTCGGGGCGCAGCGCCCGACCCTGATAGCATTCGGTGTCGCCGCGCGCACTGATCCAGGCACTGCGCAGGTCCGGCAGACCACGATGAACATCGATTTCAGCGGCAGGATCGGTGTAGGGACCGCTGGTGTCGTAAACGGAGACGCTTGAACCGTCGGTAAGTGATATTTCGCGCACGGGTATGGACAGAGAACCGTCCCTGCCGGCGCTATGGTAGGTTTTGCTGCTGGCGGGCAAGGGCTCGCGAGTGATAAAGCTGCCGGCTTTGGCGGTTTGTTGAGTCATGAAACCTCTCCTGTCAGTGTCTGGGTGGCTCACGGGCAGGAGGGTATGACATCGGGCGGGCGCAATGATCTGCGCGAAGACATCACAGCTCTTTCCTACGCCGGTACTAGCCGGATCAGGTTCACGGGTAACGCATTGCGTTTCTCAGCCTGTGACCAGCAGCAACTGGACAGGGCACCCCGAGAGCATGTAATTAGATTACGTCAAAAAAAAGCAAAAGAAAAGCGTCAAAAACAATAATATCGAGGAGGCTCGTTAAGTTTCAAGGTTGAGGGGTTTGCCAGACACTATTCATTCAGAATACTGTCTGGCCACCTTTGGCGAATTTTTGTTTGTCCCCTGAGAGGGCGTGTTCGTCTTGAATTCAAATTCCGAACGTCGGTTCAGTTGCCGGCCTTGCTCAGTGTGATTATCGGCAACCGGTTCGGATTCACCCTTATATAACAGGGTAATCTGTTGATCCAGAACACCGTGATCCAGCAGGGCTGTTGCTACAGCCAGAGCACGTCGTTTCGACAGCGCCAGGTTATAGGCTTCCGAACCGGTATCGTCAGCATGCCCGGTAATGGTTACCGTACGGTTTTTATGTGGCGTTAGGAGTTCAGCGATTTCAGCAATTTTATCCAGTGCCGTGACACTCAGCGATGAAGAATCAAAAGCAAAATGAACGGGGCTGGCGGCCAGAATGACTTCTGATTCTGCTTTCTGAACTGGTTCTTCAGTGGTTTTATCAAGCGTTTCTGGTGCCGGAGCTGGAGCGACGATAGCTGTGGTTTTTTGTTCCAACTCAGAACCGGTTTCCAGCGGCTGACTTTCCATGCCGAGGTGATAGGTCAGGGAAAGCACGCCGCGTTGGCTGTCTTTATCGTAGCTGGCAAAATCGGCACGCGCGCGCCAATGTGCGCTGAGAACCTTTTCCACTCCGGCGCCAAAGAACCAGTGCGAGGCGTGCACCTGATCGACCGTCAGATCACTGTCGCTGATAATCTGTCCATATCCAAGCTTGGCAAAAACCGACAGTGGGCGAGCGCCCTGGCTTTGCCAGAATCGATAGAGGCCGCCCAGATTCACATCGCGGTAATCGACCTTAGCACTGTGTGACAAAGTTGCGCTACCTAGATCAGCATATTCCAGCTCAAGCGCCCAGCGCTCAGTGAACTGAAAACCAAGCAGCAGGGAAGCGGCCAGATCGGTTTTGTCTTCCAGGCTGTAGCGGTTGCCGAGGATTTCCGGCTTCAGTCGAGACATGCCAAGTCCAGCACCAAGATAGAAGCCCTGGCTGTCACTAGACTGTGCCGGTGTGCTGATCGCCAGCGCAACCAGCAGTAGCAGAGAGGTACGTGTTACCACGCTGCGCAGCAGATAGAGCAGGGATGCCAGCAACATCAGCATCAGTGAGTGATCGGCCTGCGCTGGATCGGCCTGCATCACGCAGCCGCCACCGGAAAGACTGGTTCGCACGATATCCTCGCTCGGGTCGGTTATGTCCGGTTCGCCGTCGTTATCGGTATCCGGCAGGGCCGCGCCAGTGTCGGGCGTGTTGTCATCGTTGATCCAGCCGTCACCGTCGGGGTCCGGATCGTAAGCGTCACTGATGCCATCGTTATCGGTGTCGACGGCGTTGTTGATCGAGGCGTCATAGCGGTCATCAATGCCGTCGCCATCGCTGTCAACACCACCGGTCAGCAGTGCATCCACAGAGTCGGGGATGCCATTGCCGTTGCTATCGGCACCGGCGTCCTGCCGGCCGTCGCCATCGCTGTCCTGACCGCCGGATTCGAGCAGATCGCTCAAGCCATCGCCGTCACTGTCGAGATCGCGGAAGTTTTCCGTGCCGTCCTGATCGGTGTCGATCAATTGCGCGGGCGTGTCGGCGTGGTTGTCGTGCCAGCCATCGGCGTTGAGGTCGATAAAGTCATCGACGCGACCGTCGCCATTCGTATCCTGGCCGGCGGTTTCAAAGATGTCGCTCAGGCCATCCTGATCGGAATCGAGATCGAGGAAATCGAACAAGCCATCGTGGTCGGTATCCGGCACCGGCAGAGGCGCGATGTTCAGACCATCGTCGAGGCCATCGCCCGTGCTGTCGATAAAGCCATCGATGCGCCCGTCACCATCGGCATCCTCACCACCGGCTTCCAGGATATCGAGGATACCGTCGTTGTCAGCGTCGAGATCGCGGAAGTTAGCAATGCCGTCCTGATCCTGATCAAGTACCGCAGCTCCGGCACCGTTGAGCAGACCCTGACTGTTAACGCGGCTTGCCATTGCGTCGCGTGTTGCCATAAACGTTTCCTCCAGACCTTGCGGATTGCCGTCGGATAGAGCGACGCGGTTTTCCACGGCGTCACTGATGCCGTCGTTATCCGAGTCGCGGTCACGAAAATCCGCTACCCTGTCGGCGTCGGCATCATAGGCGGTGCCGAGCAGCCATTCGGGCAGATCGCGTTTGTCGGCGTCGAGGCGGCCATCGTTATCCGCATCGCGTGTGGCGCTGTCGCTGTCCGGCGGCAGGGCTTCGATGAGGTCGTAGATACCGTCGTTGTCGGAATCCAGATCCAGCTCGTCGCCAATGCCGTCCTGATCGCTATCGCGGCCGCGTTCCAGGGCGTCGATCAGACTATCACCGTCGCTGTCGATCGCTTCCGGCAACGAATTGGCATCCAGTGGATCGCTGCCGGCGGCGATTTCAACAACATCGCTGTAGCCATCGTTGTCGTCGTCGGTATCTGCGTTATTCCCAAGTCCGTCACCATCGGTATCAACGCTTTCACTGGGGTCGAGCGGGAATGCGTCATCGTGGTCGGTGACGCCGTCGTTATCGTCGTCGTTGTCCGCGTTGTTACCGACACCGTCGCCGTCGGTGTCAACGCTTTCATTGGCGTCAAGCGGGAAGGCATCATGATTGTCTTCGACCGCGTCGTTATCGTCGTCGTTGTCCGCGTTGTTGCCGATCCCGTCGCCGTCGCTGTCAACGCTTTCGTTGGCGTCGAGTGGGAGGGCGTCGTTATTGTCTTCGACGCCGTCGTTATCATCGTCGGTGTCGACCACATTGATCACGCCATCGCCGTCGGTATCGGTGGCATCGGGCGTGTCGTTAGCGTCAGTCGGATCGGTGCCGGCGGCCACTTCCTGATCGTTGGGCACACCGTCGCTATCGGTATCGTTACCGGGGTTGGTGTTTTCGGCATCGAGCTCGTCGTTGACGCCATCGGCATCGCTGTCGAGCAAGCTCGATTCGATGGCATCGATCAGGCCGTCGCCATCGGTATCGAGCGGATTGGACACATCGCCACCGACTTCAGCGGCGTCGTTTTCACCGTCGCCATCGCTGTCCGCGCGCAGCGGGTCGGTACCCAGCGC
>JAGRHW010000255.1 GCA_020444765.1 Gammaproteobacteria bacterium
GTATTGGGATACACCTCCAGCCATTCACTCAGATGTGGCAGGACGATATTGGAGGCGAAACGGCTGGGCATATCGATTCTGATTGCGCCGCGGACCGCATCGCTGTCGTACTGAAACTGGCTCTCCAGCGCGTCCAGTTCGTCCAGAATCGTACGGCATTGCGACAGATAGCTTGCGCCGTCCTGAGTCAGGGTGACGCTGCGAGTGCTGCGGTGAAACAGCCGCGTGCCGAGGCGTTTTTCCAACGACTGAATAGCTGCGGAGATACTGGATTTGGGCAAGCCCAGCAATTCCGCCGCCTGGGTGAAACTGCGGGTTTCGGCAACCAGTAAAAAACGCTGCATCGCTTCGAATTTATCCATTTCGCCCGGCCATTGTTCGTTTTATACAAACAATATTATCAGTTTTAGCCTGTTTAAGACTAACAATAAAGCCTCTATTCTTGCCCAGAACGAGTGATCCGACAGGAGGATTAAAAATGAGCAAATTAGCATTGATTACCGGTGGAAGCCGTGGCCTTGGCAGAAACAGCGCCTTGAAACTCGCCGAAAAAGGCATGGATGTGATCGTGACGTATCACAGCAATCAAGCGGCGGCCGAAGAAGTCGTGGAAACGCTCGGAAAGGCCGGGCGCAAAGGTGCGGCACTGCCGCTGGATACCGGCGATTGCGCGAGCTTCGCGGGGTTTGCGGAAAATCTGCAAACAGTGCTCAAGACTGAGTTTGAGCGTGATTCGATTGATTTTCTGGTTAATAATGCAGGCATGGGTATTCACGCGCTGTTTGCCGAGACCAGCGAAGCGCAGTTTGACGCCCTGATGAGCGTACACCTGAAAGGACCTTTTTTTCTAACACAGCAACTTTTACCCCTGATTAAAAGCGGCGGGCGGATCATTAATATTTCATCCGGGCTGACGCGCTTCAGTCTGCCGGGCTACTGCGCCTATGCGATGATGAAAGGCGGGGTGGAAGTGATGACACGTTACCTCGCGAAAGAACTCGGCGAGCGGCAAATCCGCGTCAACACGCTTGCACCGGGTGCGATTGAAACAGATTTCGGTGGCGGCGCGGTGCGGGACAATGCCGAGCTGAATCAGCAAATCGCCGGCCTGACCGCGCTCGGCAGAGCCGGGCTGCCGGACGATATCGGTGATGCAGTTGCGTTATTGCTGAGCGATGAAGCCGGCTGGATCACCGCGCAAAGAATCGAGGCCTCCGGTGGCATGTTCGTGTAAGGTCGCTTTCCGGTCAGCGCCGCGGGGAATTCCGAATTCCGCGGACAGTTTACGCAATTAGTCGGGACTGCTAACCTGTGTAGGTCAACACTGAATAATCGTTCAAGGAGAGAACCAGGCGAAACCGGATTGACGACTGTGATCAGTACCTGCAGTCGGGAGAAATCATGTCAGATATTGATTGCATCCGCATAACTCTAGAACTGGAAGGCCGTTGGGTATAGTGATTTTATTGAAACGCGTGAAGTACTGACAGGCAGAGATTTGAAGGTGCGGAACCTGGTCCTAAGCCAATGATTAAGTAAACTGTCCCCGGATTCCCTATGTGTATCGTATAGAGAAAAAAGGAAGTCACATGATCTTTTCCGAACAATAGAGTGATCGAGAAACTACCTAACTATCCCGTCTATCTTGTCGACGACGATGAGGCGGTTCGTACGGCATTACAGCTGTTGCTGAAAACCGCTGATATTTCCGCGCAGTTGTTCGGCGACCCGCGGCAATTCTTGGCATCGCTGAATACACTTTCTCCCGGTTGCATTATCCTGGATATCAGGATGCCGATGATATCGGGGTTTAAACTTCAGGAACGGTTGTCCGAACATCAAATTACCTGGCCGGTTATAGTTATAAGTGGTCATGGTGATATTGAAGCCTGCAGAAAGGCCTTCAAAAATGGTGCTATAGATTATTTGAGCAAACCGATTGATGAGCAGGACTTGATCGACTCTGTTCAAAAAGGATTCGAATCTCTGGAAAAGTCGCAATTACTGTTAGCGGAGCGAAAAGAGTTAAATGAGCTTATCAGCAAATTGACCAAAAGAGAAAGCCAGGTATTTGATTTGGTAGCCCGGGGCTTTTCCACTAAAGAATGCGCTGACGCCTTGTCGTTGTCGCCACGTACGGTCGAAACGCATCGCGCGCATATTGCTTCAAAACTTGGTACAAACTCGGTAGCCGAACTCGCTCGGATAGCCAGCGAATGCGGGAAAACTCAGTAGTTTTACTGATAATTCTCAGGTTTTCCACGAATACCGCCATCCTGTGTAATCCCTTATGTTGTTGTTTCCAATCAATGAAGGAAACAATGACATGAGCTTAAATCGAAATAAACTTACTACCTTTCTGGCTGTCTTACTGACAGCGTGTGCGCCTCTTTCAGCCAGTTCGCAGGATCTTCCCGCCGCTCCGTATTTACCGCTGAAGCTTGCTCAAAAAGCCGCCTCGGCGGCAATGGAAAAATGCCAGGCAGAAGGACAAAAGGTAAGCGTAGCGGTCGTTGATCGTAGTGGTGCAACCAAAGTCTTACTCAAAGCCGATGGCTCCGGCCCTCATACCGTCGGTAGCAGTACCGGTAAAGCCTTTACCTCCGCCAGCATGGGTCGAGATACACAGGGCTTAGCAAACTTCATGAAAGACCATCGGGAACTGGACGGTCTACGCGATATGGATTCCCGATTAGTGATACTCGCTGGTGGTCTCCCGATAAAACTGCAAGGCGCGTTAATCGGCGGTATCGGTGTCGGTGGAGCACCGTCTGGCGCTATTGATGAAGATTGTGCAAGAGCAGGATTGGCTGCAATTGGCGCTGAGTAAGATTGTTGGGTCCACGCTGTGAATAGAGCGTGGACTCTCAATCCAGAGTCGTACTATTGGAAGGTTATTATGAAAGAGACAAACCGCAAACTCACTATGATATTCGGACTTGCACTATTACTCGTGACGGCTTCTCGCATCACAATTGCTCAGAGTGCTCCGTCACTGAGTGAAATTTCTAACTACGACGGGTTACATAAAGCCGCGCATCAAAATGATATTGATAGTATCTTAGCGCTCGTTAAGGCTGGAGCGGACATTGAAGCGCGGGATGACTCTGGTAGAACACCTGTCATCATTGCCGCTTTTGCCTCGCATGATGAAAGTGTTGAGGCATTAGCGAAGGCCGGCGCGGACATGAACGCACTAGACTCCCGCGCCTACGACATCGTCACCATTGCCGCAGTTGCAAACGATGTGGAAATGCTCGACCTGGCGCTGGAATTAGGTGCAAACTCAGGCAATATTACCAGCCCATACGACGGTACCGCGTTGATTGCAGCCGCCCATCTCGGTCACCATGCCGTCGTAGAGCGCTTGATCAGAGCCAAGGCGCCTTTGAATCATATCAATAATCTGGGATGGACAGCGCTTATCGAAGCGGTAGTGCTCGGCGATGGAGGCGCGGATCATATCGAAACGGTGAGGTTATTGTTGGATGCTGACGCTGATCGAACGATTGGTGATCGCCAGGGCGTTACGCCGCTGGAGCATGCGAAATCACGAGGTTATATCGACATGGTTCGCCTTCTCGAAAACGATTCCTGACTATTTAGCTGAGCGCCAGTGAAATCAAAAACGCTGTTATTGGGTTGGATTGGAGCAAGTATTCTCTATACCGTCTCGTTGGCACTGATTCAAAGAAATGAGATAGCAAAGGAACTGGGGATCAAGAGCGCCGTACTGACGCAACAAGTTTCCCAAAGAGTCGATCAGCACGATGCCCACCTCACCGGTTTGTCGGCACTGGCGATATCGGGGCAGGAACCGAACGCGGCATTGTTTCTCGAAGTTGTCAGTGGAATAAAACAGTTTTACCCCAGAATAACGGCAGTTGACCTGGTATCCCTGCGGACAATCTCTGATGTCATTACATCCAGGGATGGGATATCGGATACCCATGCCTTGCACAGCGCCATTCAGGGAGCCGCACAACGATCAACGGGCTCACTGGAACTAATGATTTCTCCACAGCATGATGATCGATATCTGATTATCAAACGTGTGCCGAACTCCGATGCGGCTCGCTTTGCTTTGTCGTTTGAAATTGATACTTCGCGGCTGGTCGATATCGACCCGGCGTTCTGGCTAAAGAACAACGTCGAACTGCTGGTATCCTTACCGAGCGGAACACACCTGGGTCAGTTTACGGATCAGCGGCAGAATCGATCATCCTTATTGTTTCAACCATTGACGGTTACCAATACATTGCAAAGCCGAACTCAACCGCTGACTCTTTCCACGACTGTCCATGTCAGCGCCAATGAATTATTCCCCGTCGGCCCGTTAGTAGTGGGGATAATTGCAATTGGTTTGATCTTGCTGCTTTTAAAGACAATATTGAGTCTCTATGCGAAGTCCAGGCAAGCAGAAAAGCGAGCGCGTCTGGGAGAACACGAAGCCAGAATTTCACACGCCTCCAGAGTCAACTCGCTCGGGGAATTATCCTCCGGCATTGCTCACGAACTGACACAGCCGCTGACGGCAATATTGAGCCAGAGTCAAGCCGGTTTACGCCTGATCAGGCATCACCGCGAGCCTGATAAAACCGTTGTCGACATACTGAATGCCAACGTCATTCAGGCGAAGAGAGCATCCAATATTCTCGCCCGGCTAAGGAATTGGACCAAACACTCGCCGGAGTCCCTGGTATCGGTTGGCGTTAACCTGTGCGTTCAAAATGTGCTCCTGCTTCTTGATGCCGAATTTAAAAGATTATCCGTCGACTTAACGATAGAACTCACCCCGGCTGATCCCTGCGTTATGTGTGACCCTGTTGAGTTTGAGCAGGTAGTCTTTAATCTCACTCGAAACGCACTGGACAAACAGCCAACAAACGATAATGAGCGGTTATCCGTCACGATAACTACGGCAGTGTCGGGCAATCAGGTGGTACTGAGCATAAAAGATGACGGAGAACCGGTAGAAGATAAAATGTTGGATCGAATATTTGAACCGTTCATCACAGCCAAGGATAACGGTATGGGGCTTGGTTTAGCGCTGTGTGACCGTATAGTGAGTCGAATGGAAGGTAATATTGACATTTCAAATATTGAAGATGGTGTAATCGCGCGCGTCACGCTGCCCATACATGTTCAGGCAGAAATTTAAAGGTGCGAAACCTGGTCCTAAGCCAATGATTAAGTAAACTGTCCCCGGATTCTGGATTCTGGATTCTGGATTCTGGATTCTGGATTCTGCAAAGTTGTGTCGCTTCGCTTTGCAGCTTTGGGCATCAGGTTTAGCGAAGCGTTCGGCAGCAGAAGGAGGAAAACGATGAAGACATTCATAGCCGCACTTGTGGTCGTACTTGCCATCGCG
>JAGRHW010000256.1 GCA_020444765.1 Gammaproteobacteria bacterium
GAAGAAGATTCAACCGAGTTTAAATATTATGCCGCCGGTATCGGCGTGATCCGCGAGGAAAAAGCCGATGGTTCGGAATATGTCGTACTGGTCGGGCAATAACCCCCGGGCCTCGACTATCGCGACGGCGTCAGAGCAGCCCCTGATCCGCTGCGATGATGTTGATCGACACCAGACTCCACCTGTGGCCCATCCTGTGAATCGTGCAACGATCTATCAGCGTATACCGCTTGCTGGTGTTTCCGGCGCGCTGGCAACGGCAACACACTATGTGCTTTTCTTTGCGCTGATCGGCGCCGGCATCCCGCCTTTGCCGGCAAGCGGTATTGGTAGTGCAGGAGGTGCGCTGTGCAATTATCTTGGCTTGTATTATTTTGCCTATCGCTGCCAGACACCGCATCGCACAGTGCTTCGGCGTTATCTGGGAGTGATATCTTTGTCACTCCTTGCCAATCCGCTCCTGTTTGGCTTGCTGCATATGCTAGCCGGACAAACCCCGTTGCACGCCCAACTGGCCACCACCGCGATTATCTGGGTACTCAACCTTTGCCTATACGACAAACAGGTATTCAATCGTGACTGACCATACGAAAAGTCCGCCGCTTATCAGCATTGTTGTCCCCGTCTACAACGAAGCCGAAACAATCCCCTTATTGCAACAACGGCTGAATCAACTTGCCATCGACGGGCGTTACACGTTTGAGTTTGTCTATATCGACGACGGCAGTCACGACGAAACCGCTCAGCTGCTGATCTCGATGGAACGGCGTGATCCGCGTATCCGAACCGTCACCTTCAGCCGCAATTTCGGCAAAGAAGCCGCGATTACCGCCGGGCTGAAAGTTTCCCGCGGTGCCGCGGTCGTGCTAATCGATGCCGATTTGCAGGATCCGCCGGAATGCATCCTTGACATGCTGCAAGCCTGGCGAGGCGGGTTTGATATTGTCAATATGCGCAGACGCCGGCGTTACGGTGAACCCTGGCATCGGCGCCTTGCCGCCTGGCTCTTCTACCGGGGGTTGAATGCACTGGCGGACGAATCGATCCCTGAGGATATCGGTGACTTCCGCCTTTTGTCCCGCGCAGCAGTTGACGCCCTCAACAACGTACCTGAGCGCAACCGCTATATGAAAGGCCTGTTCGCCTGGATTGGGTTCAACACAACGACGCTTACGTACGATCGCGCACCGCGATCTGCAGGTCAATCCAAATGGTCATACGGGCAACTCTTTGGCCTCGCAATCGATGCCATCACGTCCTTCTCCGTAGCGCCACTACGGATTGTCACGCTCAGTGGCGCCCTCACCGCGCTGGCCAGCATAGCGGTAGGAGCCGTGATTATCCTGAAAACCCTGCTGCTCGGTGAAGTGGTCCGAGGCTATACCTCTCTGGTCACTCTCATCACATTTACCGGCGGGATCCAGTTGTTCGCCATAGGCATCATCGGCGAATACATCGGCAAAGTGTATCTGGAAACCAAGAAGCGACCGCTGTACATCCTTCATCACGCATCCGACAAAACCGAACAATACAATCAAAAAACCACGTGGAGCAGCCTGGCAGCCAATGATCGGCAACTGTAAATTTATCCTGTTAGCGCTCCTGGGAAGCCGACTGCTGACCTTGTCGGCCTATCCGCTGATGGACAAAACCGAGGCCCGCTATGCAGAAATCGCGCGTATTATGGTAAGCACCGGCAATTGGCTCACGCCTTATCTCGATGTAAGCACGCCGTTCTGGGGAAAGCCGCCACTGTCTTTCTGGTTAAGCGCCCTCAGCTATAAATGCCTTGGTGTGTCTGAATTCAGCGCCCGGCTTCCGATGTTTCTGTGCACACTTTTTACGCTCTACCTATTGCACAGGTCATCCCGATTACTGCAACTACGCAACCCTTACCTTCCACTTGTTTTGTATATCGCCTCGCCGATCAGTTATCTGATTGCAGGTGCTGTGATGACGGACGCAGCCCTGATGTGCGGCGTCAGCCTGTCTCTATACGCTGGTCTGATGGCAATATATAAGCCCGAATCACAACTTCTGTCGAGCACGCTTCTCGGCATCGGCCTGGCGGTGGGCCTACTGGCCAAAGGCCCTGTAACGTCGATATTCTGTCTAGGCCCCTTGGTGTTGTTGACGGCACTGAGCTGGCGAAGCCATCGCCGTGCACCGGTGTTTAATTGGCTTTTGGTGGCAGTACTCAGTGCTGGCTTGTCACTGCCCTGGTACCTCGCCGCCGAACAGGCTACGCCCGGATTTTTGCGGTATTTTCTGCTGGGAGAACACGTTTACCGCTTTTTGATACCTGGTTGGCAAGGCGATCTTTACGGTTCAGCGCACCGCCAGCCACCAGGTATGATCTGGATATTCATAGTATTGGCGATAGCGCCATGGATTCTGGCCGGCCTGCCCTTGAGGAAGATTACAGCGTTTCGCCGCCCTCACCTGAAACGCCCTCCAGAGGCAACAGTTTTTCTTCTGTTATGCACGTTTATCCCATTGTTTTTTTTCAGCCTGACGCGCAATGTTCTCGTCACCTATATAGCGCCCTCTTTGCCCGCGTTGGCCTTGCTTTCAGCAAGGGCATGGGAATGTGCTTCACTTCAGCCTCTTGACAAATTATCCCGCAATATCGGGCTTTTCTTTGCGCCACTGATATTGATCAGTGCTATCGCGGCATTGCGATGGGGCGGTATTGTTGCCCCAAGCGAGACCGCCTTGATCAGAGCACTGCAGAAGTCTAAACCAGGGGCACCTATTGTCTATGAAGGCAGCATTCCTTTCTCAGCCAGATTTTACAGTCATGGCACTGTACTCAGAAGCCCACCCCGCGACATAAGGACTGGGCAGACGCTAGCACATTGGCTGGTCAAACGGGATCCATACCAGACCGAGATATCCATCAACGAGCTATCCGCACTGAGTCGCCAACATTTCGTTTACTGGAAAGCACCGGAACCTGCACGTTAAGCAAGGCCTTGCAAACAGACTCCGCGATAGCACCATCCAAAAAATTGACGCAATTCCCTTTATTTACAGTGCGCCGGGTGATCCGGTGCGCCTTTTTTTTGTCGCGCTGACATGAATTCAGCGGAAACCTGAGGCATGTCTCAATGTAATCGACGGCGTTTTGACAGAATCACCCCCATGTCCACTAACAAAAATAATAAACGACATGAAAGTGACAATTTTCCGACGCCGCGTTCAGCTCTCTTTCTATTTCGCCCTTTCCACAATGGTACTGACAGCCTGTGGTCAAAGTGCTTCGAATGACCGGGAACCGGTAAACAACATCTCAAATCTGATTCTGCCGGCCGACAGCGAAACTCCGACAGGCACAGGTCATTCTATTGTATTACCCGAAGAGATTTCTGATCTGAAAGGCAGCCTGCCCTACCCTGAGAGAGACGCTTTTTCGCTGAAGGCGATTCAGACCGATGGCTGGAATCGGCAGGATTTTATTGCCGCCAACACCGGTGGTGTCGTAGTTAACCTGAGCTGGATGCACTGGCAGCCGGAAAAGAAAAAAGGCAATTGCAACCTTGACAACGAGCTGGAATACGACGGCTATTGTTTTCGTAACCTGCAAAGTGTCAACGAGGACATCCGTTTCTGGACACAACACAACGTGCTGGTCACAGGCGTTGTCATGAATATCCCTGAGTGGGCAACAGATCCGGCAACCTGCACACAGCGTAAAAACCTTTGCGCTCCCGCAAACTCGGCAGACTTTGCACGCTTCGCCGGTATGCTTGCCAAACACTACAACGGTCTCAATGGCAATGGCCGGGTGGCGGACTTCGTGATCAACAACGAAGTCAACATGAACTCCTGGTACAACGTCGGTTGTGGCTACGGTGTCCCCTGTGACGTGGACGCCTGGATCAGACGCTATACCTCGGACTACAATGCCTCTTACGATGCCATTACCCGCCATCAGCCGGCGGCCAAGGTATTTATCTCCTTTGCGCATCATTTTGAATTCTCTGATCTGGAGCGTGGCTGGCCGATTCTCGCCGTCAAGCCTTTCCTGCTCCGATTTGCCCAGTTAACTGATGGACGCAAGTGGCGGGTGGCTTTCCATCCGTATCCGCCGAATCTTAAACTGTCTCGGTTCGGACCTATGGACCTGCCGCGAATCACTTATGGCAATATCGGTGTTCTGGCCGGCTGGTTGCGCCGGGAATTTCCGCAAAACCCGGAAGCCTGGGAAATCCATCTGACCGAGAGCGGCATCAATTCTCTGTGGGACAACTCATCAGAGGCCGAACAAGCCGAAGCACTGTGCGATTCCTACCGCAATATTCTGGGTACGCCGGGCATTGAAAACCACGTTTACCATCGCATGATGGATCACTCGGTGGAACTGGCCGCTGGTACAGGTTTTGGCCTGGTCTCTGAAGATGGTGAGTTAAAGCAAGCCTGGAACGTCTGGTCAACCATGTCCGGCCGTAACGGCAAGCGGGAAAATATGGACTGCGGTTTTGAGGATGTGCCTTATACGCGCATCACCCAGTACCAACATTCCAAACGTGAAAACTGGGTTTCCAGCCGCCGGCCGCCGGCCGGTTACACAGCCACTGAAAGCTGGCGCATGATGCGCGATTACGTGGAAGGCACATACATGATTTACGAATGCGCTTTCGCCGACGGCAGTTATCTGTCGACCGACGTCGAATGTGCTGACGAGCTTAACTACGGACCGGTTGGTTATATTTTTCCGGAACAGGTGGACAACAGCACACCGCTCTATTCATGTATTGATGATGATAGCGTCTACTCGGCATCAGGAGACCAGGGTTGCGGTTCTGATATTACCCGCGAATTCCTGGGGTATGCGATCAAGCCCTGATAGCCGGATAAACTGGTAAACCCGGAGGCGCGGCCGTCACAGGCCGCGCCTTTTTTGTTTCCTGGTGGATATCAAGACAGTCTGCTGTCACTGGCTACGGAGCAGGCAAATGCGCCGTTCTTTATCCCTTTTCACGCGCGGCGGTCTGTTCGGCGGCGAGTTTCTCATCCTCCTTCTGTACCTTGCGGGCGGCCGGGCGCAAAACGATACGGTCGACGAAATCACGCAATAACGGCTTTTCCTCGACCAGGCCGAACATCATCGTCCATTGCAAAGCCACGCCCCAAAGAATATCCGCCACGCTCATACGCTCGCCGAGAAAATACGGCCCGTGCGACAGCGCCTGTTCGAGCGTCGCCATCATCTCCTCGAAGGTGCCGTAAACCGAACGGCTCGACGGCCCGGGATCATGGCCGGTGGATTTGTCCATCAACGCCGGTTCGAAACAGGCCGCGTAATAAACCAGCCAACGCAGGTAGGTGCCA
>JAGRHW010000257.1 GCA_020444765.1 Gammaproteobacteria bacterium
ATGTGCAGGCCTATGCTGAGCAGAGTGAATCAGAAGTAAGCTCCAGCGTGATCCACGATATTTTCCGGGCAACCTATCTGGAGGTCGACAGGCCGATCCGGGTCGCTGACTACCGTGCCTCGCGCAAGCAGGGTTCCGACCGTTTGACCGCCAGCCTGGTGACGCCGGAGGCCAATATCGAGATTGCCGGAACCGGCCGGGGCGTGCTGGATGCGTTCGTCGGCGCGATCAATGATCATCTGGATTCGCGGCTGGTGCTGGTCGATTACAGCGAACATACGCTCGGCGACAACGAACAGTCCGAGGCCATGGCGTATGTGCAGTTGAGTATCGCCGGTCAGCGCTTCTGCGGCGCTGGATGCAGCCACGATATCGTCGGCGCTTCCATGCAGGCGGTGTTGAATGCGATATCGCGTAGCGGCAGACGTTTGAGTACCGGAGTGCAGAAGGTCGGTTTGCAGGCTGTATAGGAGCGGCGTGACATCAGAGCGGGCGGGCCAGGAACCCGCCCGTCTCCGTTTGTCGGAATTCAGCCCGGTCGCCCGTCGATCCGCGCCCTGATCAGCATTGGCAGATAAATGATCAGGGTGGCGGCAAACGCCAGTATCCAGAAGACCTGGGCGATGGCGACCCACCAGAGATAATGAGTGCTGTCGAAGATCGGCACAACGATCCGGAATATCGCCCCCAGGCTCAGCAGCAGAAAGATGGCGCCGAGTTGCGGCGGCGGTGCAAACACGTTGCGTCCGGTATGGCCGAGCGCAACCCGGGTCATCATGCCGAGCGTGATCATGCCGATGCCGCCATAGGCAAAGCTGTGTACCGCGATAAACGGTGAGAAACCGGCCCAGATCGACAAGGCCTTGAGTAAAAAGCCAAGTGTGATCCAGGCATAGGCGCTGTAGATCGCCCACAGCAGCGGCTTTTTCCAGAGTGCCGGATGGTGCCAGTTGAACAGGCGCACCGCGTGCAGAAAAAACTGGCTGATCGCGAGGATAGCGGTCAACTGGCCATACGGTTCGACCAGATCGGCGATGGCAAACAGGACAAACAATACCAGACTTGCAATATCCAGCCAGCGATTGTTTTTCGCCTGAAACGGCTGATCCAGCCCTTTCTCGATAAAAAACGGAATCAAACGCCGGATCATGGTCAGAATCAGAGCCAGAATCAGGTAAAACCCCGCGTACAGGCCGATGCGGCCACCGTCGGGTAAAACCCCGAACAGCCCGAGATAAAACGCCAGATTGGCGGCGAACATCAACAGCAGCTTACTGACGATGCCGGCCTGTTTCCATTGCCGGGCCCGGGCGACCGGCCACAGGGCGGCGAAAAACAGTAACAGACCGAAACCGAGATCCAGAATCGCCGCCAGCGGCAACAGAGCCTCCGCGCCGGAAAGCGGCAAGAGCCGCGCCGCCAGCCACAACAGTAACAGCCCGAGCAGGGGCGAGTTATTGAGTGTCGGAAGATTTGTCCAGTTTCGGATCGCCGTCAATAAAAAACCCGCAACCACGGCCATCGCATAGCCGAAGATCATTTCGTGCGCATGCCACAGCATTGCCGGATAACGCGTCGACAACGGCGACCAGCCATTCAGGTAAAACAGCATCCAGGCCATGATGGCAAGCACTGCAAAAGCCATCGAGGCCGCAAAAAAAGGCCTGAATCCGAGCTGCAGAAAAGCGGTCTTATGCGGGTAGGGTTCTTCTATATTGAGCAGCATCTGGATAACTCCCGGTGAAACGGATCGCGTTAGCCTGTAATAAAAAATTCCGTTCTGCCTTAATTAAAGGCATTTCAGGAAAACGTTTTTCGTGGCAGACTTCTACGTTGCCTCCGGCAGGCATCCTGTCGTGAATCTTTTTCTGCTGCGTGCCGCTGGATTTCCCCGGTAACCGACCGGCGCTCCGGCAACATGGCCTGAAAACCGGCATCACATCGCTCGGTATTGGCGGCGGCAAGGCCGCCGCGCTGGCCTTGTATCAGAGCCTTGTTAATTGAGCTGGCCGATAAGCGTTTTTAACTCATCGAGCAGCCCGTCGCGGGCAATATTACGCGATTCGCTGTCGGTTCTGCCCTTGTATTCCACCGTGCCGGCTTCGAGTCCACGGTCGCTCAGAACGATGCGGTGCGGTACGCCGATCAATTCCATGTCCGCGAACATAATCCCCGGTCTTGCATTTCTATCGTCGAGCAGAACGTCGTAACCGGCGGCTTTCAGTTCGCCGTAGAGCTGTTCGGCGGCGGTCGCCAGCGCCGGTGATTTGTGCATATTGATCGGTACTATAACCAGCTGGAACGGGGCCATGCTTGCGGGCCAGATAATGCCGTTTTCGTCGTTGTTCTGCTCGATGGCGGCGGCCACGATACGCGATACGCCGATGCCGTAACACCCCATTTGCATGGTGGTTTTTTTGCCTTGTTCGTCCAGCACCGTGGCGTTCATCGCGGCGCTGTATTTGTCGCCGAGCTGGAAGATATGCCCGACCTCGATACCGCGGACAATTTTTAACTCGCCCTTGCCGTCCGGCGAGGGATCGCCCTCGACGACATTGCGGATATCGGCCGGAAACGCCTCCGGCAAATCCCGGCCCCAGTTGACATTGATCAGGTGTTTGCCGGCTTCGTTGGCGCCGCAGATAAAATCATTCAGCGCGATGGCCGAGGTGTCGGCCAGCAGCGGAATATCCTGTTTAAGTCCGACAGGGCCGATCGAACCCGGTTCGCTGCCGGTGGCGGCTTTGACTTCGTCTTCGCTGGCAAACGTCAGCGGTTTGGCGATGGTCGGAAAGTTTTCCAGTTTGACTTCGTTGAGTTCGTGATCGCCGCGCAGGGCCACCGCGACCACCGGCGCGTCCCGGCCTTTGACCAGCAGGGTCTTGACGGTCTTGTGTGCGGGCACATTCAAAAAGCGGCTGAGTTCCTCGATGGTGTGCACGCCGGGGGTTTCGACGCTGCGTATTTCCTTTTCCGCGGGGCCGCGGGCCCGGGAGCAGATCGCCACGGCTTTTTCCACATTGGCCGCGTAATCGCTCTCGCTCGAATAGGCAATCGCATCCTCGCCGCTGTCCGCCAGCACGTGGAATTCTACCGAGGTGGCGCCGCCGATGCTGCCGCTGTCGGCTTCCACGGCGCGAAACTGCAGGCCGAGGCGCTGGAAGATCCGGCTGTAGGCTTCGTGCATCTTGTCGAAGGTCTGCTGCAGGGATTCCTGCGATATATGGAACGAATAGGCGTCTTTCATCAAAAATTCGCGGCCACGCATAATGCCGAAGCGAGGCCGGATTTCGTCACGGAACTTCTGCTGGATCTGATAAAAGCTGACCGGTAGCTGGCGATAACTGCGCAATTCGTTACGCGCGATATCGGTGATTACTTCCTCATGCGTCGGTCCGAGGCAGAAATCCCGCTCGTGGCGGTCCTTGAAGCGCAGCAGCTCGGGGCCGTATTGCTCCCAGCGTCCGGATTCCTGCCAGAGTTCGGCCGGCTGCACGGCGGGCATCAGCATTTCGATGGCGCCGGCGCGATCCATTTCCTCACGTACGATCACCTCGACCTTGCGCAGAATCTTCAGGCCCAGCGGCATCCAGTTATAAAGCCCCGAAGCCAGCTGCTTGATCAGGCCGGCGCGCAGCATCAACTGGTGGCTGGCGATTTCCGCGTCGTTGGGAGTCTCTTTGAGAGTGGCGATGTGATACTGTGAAACGCGCATGGGTTGTTCCCTGTGATCGTAAATCGGTCATTGTAGGCTTTATTGCACCGCTAATAAAATCCCTGTTAATCCCCGTCTGTTGCCGGTTTGCGGCGTTTTTACGCGTGTGCTGGCATGGTGTCTGCAAAATTTTTGCCTATGCGCGAGTTTGCCGGACTTTGAGCTTGCTTCCACGGGATGGCAGATTTCACGGATGATGAAATCGATAGGAAATAATTTTTCATAAGGTCTTGAATATTTTCGGCGAGTGGCAATATTAGTATTTTCTAATATAATAGGATTTGATATCCTTCAGAAAAAACTTTGCCAACGTGGAATCCTCAAACCTTGATTACTGGAGTTTTAGTATGCGTGCGCTGACCCGGACTGGAGCCTTTTTACTGGCTTCGATGTTCACCACTCTCGCCCTGGCCGAGCAGGACTACCCGTTTGAGGTCTATCCGCTGAAACCGATGAAAGTGCCGGTGCAGCAAGTGCTTGACGGCACCGTTGAAGCGGTCAACCGCAGTACGGTATCGGCCCAGACCAGTGGGCAGGTGATGGAAATCAATTACGATGTCGATGATTACGTTGATAAAAACGCGGTGCTGGTACGTCTGCGTGACAACACGCAACGGGCCGATCTGGACCGCGCCAATGCCGGGCTGGAGGAAGCGCGTTCTCGATTTATCGAAGCCCGTGACGAGCAGCAACGGGTCGCCGAACTCTATGAGCGCAAGCTGCTGGCGAAGGCCAAACTCGACGCCGCCAATGCCACGCTCAATGCGACTCAGGCACAGGTCAAATCCGCCGAAGCGCAACTGAGACAAGCCAGCGAGCAGTTGTCCAATACGGTTATCAAGGCGCCCTACAGCGGTATCGTAACCGAGCGGCACGTCGAAGTCGGCGAAATCGCCAATCCCGGTGAGCCGTTGATGACCGGTATTTCGCTGGAAAAACTGCGTATCTCGGTCAATGTACCGCAACGCGTGATTGCCGCTGTCCGTGAGTCCGGCAAGGCGCAGATCGTTTTCGATAACGGTGCGGTTATTGAATCCGACAACCTGGTCTTCTTCCCCTACGCGGATCCGCAAACCAACAGTTTTCAGGTTCGTATCGGTATCGAAGAAGCGGTCAAGGGCGTGTTTCCAGGTATGTTCGCCAAGGTTGTTTTCACGATAGACGAAACTGAAAAACTGCTGGTACCCGAATCGGCGATTGCCTACCGCTCGGAACTGACCGGCATCTATGTGACCGATGAGTCGGGCAGGGTCAACCTGCGTCAGGTGCGGCTCGGCCGTCATGTGAACGACGATATGGTCGAAATCCTCGCCGGCGCCGAGGCAGGGCAGACAGTCGCCCTTGATCCGGCCGCAGCGGGTATCTATGTTAAGGAACAGTCTCAATCTACAACGGCGGGTGAGTAGGCATGAGTACTGAACAGCTCGGCATATCCGGAAGGATTGCCAAACAATTCCTCACCAGTCAGATTACCCCGCTGCTGGCGCTGGTCGGTTTTCTGCTGGGGCTGTTTGCCGTGATGGTGACGCCGCGTGAGGAAGAACCGCAGATCAATGTCACCTTTGCCAATGTTTTTGTACCGTTTCCGGGCGCAACCGCCAACGAGGT
>JAGRHW010000258.1 GCA_020444765.1 Gammaproteobacteria bacterium
CAATCAGGTCGGCGCCGCTCCCGGCGACCTCGTAGCGATACTCGAAGCCCTGAAGCAGGCCGGCGCCTTACGTGCGCAGCTGATTGTCATCTAGGGTCTGCTCACAGGAATCAGGATACAGACGATGCAGTCTAATACCTTGGATGCCTCTGTTTATACGGATTTTCAGGGGCTGGGGCAACTCAAGGCCGATGCCGCAAGACAAACGGAATCGTCGTTGCACCAGGCCGCCCAGCAGTTCGAGGCACTGTTTATCCAGAGCATGCTGAAAAGCATGCGTTCTGCAAGCCCGGGCGACCCTCTGGTCAACAGCGATCAGGTCAAGCTGTATCAGGATATGATGGACAAGCAGCTGTCCATCGAGATGGCGGAAAACGGCGGTATAGGAATCGCGGCGATTATCGAACAGCAGCTCGGTGGATCGCAAGACAGTGAACAAACCGACCGTTCCGCAAACACTACGTTTGAGCGCTCGATCGCCTTTGCCACGCAACTCTGGCAATCGTCAACATCAGACGCTAAGGCAAAGCCGCAAGCCGCAGACAGCAACGGCGTGACAGGCGTCACACAATCACGGGCCTTATGGGATTCGCCCGAGAGTTTTGTGCAGTCCCTGTTGCCTGCCGCGCGTCGAGCGGCCAAGGCACTCGGTACCGAGCCCGAAGCGGTGATCGCGGTCGCGGCACTTGAAACCGGCTGGGGCAAACACGTGATTCCGGGAAGCAACGGGCTCAGCAGCCATAACCTGTTCGGCATCAAATCGACCGATCCCGAGTCCGAAAACCGGGTCAGCGTCACCACCCTGGAATTCCAGCAAGGCGCCCTGCAGAAAGTCCAGCAGCCTTTCCGGACCTATAGCAGCCCTGGTGCCGCGGTTGCAGATTTCGCTAACTTTATCAATGAAAACCCGCGTTACGGTGAGGCCCTGAAAAAAGCCGACGATCCCGAAACGTTCTTGCAGGAAATTCATAAAGCCGGTTATGCAACCGACCCGGACTACACCGGAAAAGTCGTCGCGGTCATGCGCCAGATTCAGCGCATGACTCAAGGCTCGATTGCGGTGGCCGATAATTCACCCCAGAAAACCAGGATCTGAACGGAATCAATCATGGCCGATTTACTTAGCACAGGACTCAGCTCGCTGCTTGCCTCACAGCGCGCCATTGCCACGACTTCGCATAATATTGCCAATGCCGACACCGAAGGCTATTCGCGCCAGCGCGTAAATCTCGAGACCCGTCCGTCTGAATACACGATTTCCGGCTATATCGGTCAGGGTGTCCAGGTTTCCGGTATCGAGAGGATCAATAATCAGTTTATCCAGAAACGTCTGGAACAGGCCACCACCGATCAGGCGCGCTCTGATGTCTATTATGAAATGATCAGCCGCATCGATGTCATGCTGGCTGATGACAACGCGGGACTTTCGTCCGTTCAGACGGAATTTTTCAACTCGATTCAGGATCTTAATACAAATCCGACCTCTGTCGCCGCACGACAATCGGTGCTCAACGCAGCTGCTAATCTGGCCGATCGTTTCAACAGCATGCAAAATCAGCTCGATGCGCTGCAGGACGAAACCAATAACCGCATCAATACGGTGATTAATGACATCAACACGATTGCGGAAAATATTGCCGAACTTAATGGAAGTATTATCAGCGCCGGCGCAACGGCCAAAGGCGAGATGCCGAATGATCTGCTCGACCAGCGGGATTACCAGCTTACCGAGCTCGCCAAGCTGATTTCGATCGATGTTATCGAACAGGATGATGGTTCGGTCAATGTGGTTCTGGGTAAAGGGCTTAGCCTGGTTTCCAATGGCGACACCGCCACCCTGTCGCAAATCACCGATCCGTCGCAGCCTGAGAAAACCCAGATAGCGGTGGAAGGATCTAACGGGCCTCTGGTGATCGGTGATCAACTGACTGGCGGCTCACTCGGCGGCCTGCTGGATTTCCGGCGCGAAACGCTGGATCAGTCCATGAATGAAATCGGCAGACTCGCGGTCGTTCTGGCGGATCAGTTCAACGAACAGCATATACAGGGATTGACGCTGGAAGGCGATCCCGGCGGTGAGTTTTTCCGGGTGCCGCAACCCGAGGTAACTGCCAATCAAAACAATACAGGCTCGGCGGCCGTAGATGTCAGCTTAACCGACACGACCCAGTTGACGACCTCGGACTATAGCCTCAGTTATGATGGCAGCGAATATACCCTGACCCGGCTCAGCGACAATCAGAGTGTCAGCGGCGCCGGCCCGCTCAGCATGGATGGTTTACAGGTCGATATTAGCGGCACGGCAAATGCCGGCGACAGTTTCCTGATTCGCCCGACCCGCAAGGCCGCCCGGGAATTCAGCTTCGAGCTGAGCAATGTCGAGGAAATCGCCCTGTCTTCGCCGATTCGCAGTGAAGCACCGGTCAGCAATCTCGGCACCGGCGAGATCACCTCTCCGGTGATTACCGACCCGGAAGATCCAAACCTGACAGATACGGTGGAAATACGTTTCAACAACCCACCCGACACCTTCGACGTGATCAATACCAGCGACGGATCGACGATTGCCGGCGGTGTAAGCTTTACCAAGGGTGAAGCCATAGAGTACCAGGGTTGGCGTGTTGAAATTACCGGAGAACCGGCTTCCGGCGATACCTTCAGCATCGAGTTCAATGCCGGCAGCACCGGCGATAACAGCAACGGTCAGTTACTCGCGAATCTGCAAAGCGATTTGCTGATCGGCGGCACGTCCAGTCTGCTCGACGGCTATTCCGCGTTCATAAGCCAGATCGGCAGCAATACCCGACAGGCGGGTATCAACAAGGATGCCATGGACAGCCTGCTGGAAGAAGCGCAGGCATCCCGTGAATCCGTCTCGGGTGTCAATCTCGACGAGGAAGCGATAAACCTGACGCGTTACCAACAAGCCTACCAGGCCTCGGCGCAAATCATTGCCGCCGCGGATAATATGTTTCAAACCCTGCTCGGCGCCATAGGATAATATTATGAGAATTTCCAGCGCATATTTTTCCCGCAAGCTGGCCACTGACTACATGCAAAAGCAAAGTGAGCTGGCGATTACCCAGAGCCAGTTGGCGAGCGGTAAAAAAATCAACCGCCCATCCGATGATCCGGCCGTGGCGGTAGTCAGCGGCAGCCTGAAACAGCTCTCGAATCAATTCGGGCAGTTCGACCGCAACAGCACCTTCGCTGAATCACGGCTGGCGATGGAGGAAACAGCCCTCGGCAGTGTATCCAACGTACTGCTGCGCATGAAAGAGCTGGCGCTTGCCGCGAATAACGACACCCTGTCGACGGAAGACAACCGCGCATTCCTTGCCGAAGTCGAACAGCAAATGCTCGAACTCGTCGATTACGCGAACACGACCGACGCCAACGGCGATTTCCTTTTTGCCGGCAACAAGGTAAGCAGCAAGCCGTTCGTCGGCAATAAAACGATCGAGTATGTCGGCGATGACGAAACCAAAAGCATCCAGATCGGTACCGGCAGAACCGTGGCATCAAGTGATTCCGGCGCCGATATCTTTCTCCGCATACGCAACGGTAACGGTGACCTGACGGTCGATGCTTCGTCCGCCAATACAGGAACGGGGCAGATCTCTCCGGCGTCCGTAACCGATCGAGCGGTTTTCGAACAGCAGGACTTCCGCGTGGATTTTGTGTCGGCCACCAGCTTTAATGTGATCAACGAAACCACCGGCGCAACGGTTTTGAGCGCCCAGCCTTTCGAGCCGGGCGAAACCATCGAATTTGCCGGTATTCAGGTCGATATAACCGGCAGCCCGGAAGCGGGTGACAGTTTCACGATCAAGCCGAGCTCCAACCAGGATCTGTTTACGACAGTCAATAATTTTATCGAGATTCTGAATACCGAGCCGGCCAACGATACTGAAGAAGCGCTGCGCAAGCAGGAACTCAGCGGATTTATCAGCGATCTCAATCAGGCTTTCGAACATATCAATGCCAAGCGCAGCGAAGTCGGCACACGCCAGGTATACATAGAAAGCTCCAGAGAAGAAAACGAGTCGGTCAAGGCCCAGATCGATATCACCATCTCCGGTTTCGAGGATCTCGACTACGCCGAGGCTGTCACCAGAATGGAATCACAACTGACATCCCTGGAAGCACTGCAAAGCAGCTTTTCCAGAATCGAATCGTTATCATTGTTCGATTATCTTTGATCGTTACCTTAGTAACGCTCAAGGTTCCGTTTCCGCGCAGACAACTTTTGTGCGGAAACGGCCGGGGGTCAAGCAGTTTGACCCGGCCCAACCCTTCAATTTCAACATCACGCATTTCAAGCCAGTGTAAAGCAGCACTGGAAATTGTGACCACTTCTTTATTCCGGCAAGCTGTTCCCCCGAAACCCTGACATACGTCTCTTTAGACCTTTAAACAGGGCTTTTTTCAAGTCGATACAAGAGCCGTGAGCAGTGAATTTTGTGACTTTCAAAATAATTAATTAAAGGCGCTCGCGAATTTACTACTAAGGAACCCTTCAAGGGATAAATAAAGGAATAAAAATCATGGCACAAACTATCAACACCAACATCATGTCTTTGACTGCGCAGCGCAACCTGGGTAAGTCTCAATCCACACTGGCTACTTCCATCGAACGTCTGTCTTCCGGTCTGCGAGTCAACTCGGCTAAGGACGACGCCGCCGGTCTTGCAATTGCCGAGCGTATGAACGCCCAGGTCAAGGGCATGAACGTGGCAATCCGCAACGCCAATGACGGTATTTCGCTGGCGCAGACTGCTGAAGGCGGTCTCAACGAAATCGGCAATATGCTGCAGCGTATGCGTGAGCTGGCTGTACAGGCTGCCAACGGCACCAACAGCGCTGACGACCGTGACAACCTCAACGCTGAATTCACCGCACTGGATGAAGAAATCGGCCGTATTGCCAGCGTTACGCAATTCAACGGTATGAAGATCCTTGGCTCCGCAGCCGGCAGCTTTGTCTTCCAGGTCGGCGCCAACTCCGGCGAAACCATGACGATCGAAACGGCCTCTATCGCCTCAACCGGTGAGACTATCGATGGTTCCGATGCGACCAATGCTGAATCCGCACTGGCCGCGATCGATGATTTGATCGACGAAGTCACCACTCAACGCGCGACTTACGGTGCTGCACAAAGCCGCTTCGGCAGCGCGATCAACAATCTGCAGATCGGCGTGGAAAACACCTCCGCCGCCCGTGGCCGGATTGTCGATGCCGACTTCGCGGTTGAAACTGCAAATCTGACACGTGCGCAGATACTCCAGCAAGCCGGTACGGCCATGGTTGCACAAGCCAAC
>JAGRHW010000259.1 GCA_020444765.1 Gammaproteobacteria bacterium
CTCCGTCACCGACAGCTACACCGTTAAAGTCAACACTGTTAATTCAGCACCAAGCATCGTCAAATCCGGCGGCGGCGGCACCTATGACGTGGGACAGAGCCCGAGCTTTGTTACGACCTTCAAGGACGATGACGGCGATAAGCTCGAGGTATCCTTCGATGACGGTGGCTCCGGTCTGAAGATCGGTCAGCTCGTCAATAATTCCGTCACCGTTTCCGGCACCTTGAGTAAAGCCGGTACCTTTACGGTCAAAGTCACAGCCAAGGATCCGGACGGCGCCTCCGTCACTGACAGCTACACGGTTAAAGTTATTGTCGTTAACGTCAATTCACCGCCGGAGGTCGATAAATCCGGCGATGGCGGTACATTTACCGCAGGAACGAAGGTCAGCTTTCTCAGCAGATTCAAGGACGACGATAACGACCCGCTGGAGATAAGCGCCAACACCGGTGGTTCGGGGTTGACAATGGAAGAGCCCAATAACAACAACGCGGTTGCCGTATCCGGAACCCTGAATCAGATCGGGACCTTTACGATTAAAGTCACAGCAAAAGATCTGGTTGGTGGCGCTTCCGTCACCGACAGCTACATCGTTAAAGTCGACTCCGCCGGTGCCAATACAAACCCCTAACTCCTCGCAATACTTCTTCCCTCCCGACGCTCTTCTCCCTGTCAATCCTTCAATTCAGTAATACACTCCGAACAGCCATCAGCGATTTTAAAATCCACTCAGTTATCAACCACTTAGCCAGAAAAACACTTGTCAAGAAAACATCACTTTATAAGTGACATTGATTTGTCGCGCTAATCATTTGAAATAACGAAAATTTCTATTAGAAGTTATCTACTCAGCGGTTATTAACGCTGACAGTCGGGCTGACACCGTCTTCAGTGAAACACCCACTTATCTGCGGAAACAATTGCGGACAAAGAAAGATATGATACTCAGAAAAATTAAACTGCTGGCACCGCTATCGGTAATCTGCACCGGCATGCTCAATACCGCCTGCACAAGGGATCAGGTGATGCGCATGACGTATGAGACCCTGCGCCAGGAAGACTGTCATCGAAACGACTTTCGCACCGATTATTGCGATCGCTCCTACGCCTTTGAGTACGCTGAGTACAAACTGCTACGCAACAGCTATCTCAAGCAAACCGCTAATGACGAACTGGCCATGACCGACAACAGCCTGTTTATCATCGAACGGTGATCCGATGCCACGGAGCCAGTTCAAGTACGTATGGCTCGGCTCTCAAGGCCGTGCAAACAACCCATGCAATGGCCCTTGTCCGGGAAACAAACGGCTTTCCCGCACTGCCGGGATGACAAAACCGTTGTCCATATAATCCAGCATCGTTGGCCAGGCCTTCTCCCAACAGCAGCCATGGCTGAATTCATCAAAAATAAAATACTGACTGTTTTGCTGCGAGCGAATCCACTCCAGTACGATTTCCGGTGGAAAATTGCAATCTTTGGCGCCCAGTAAATGGATCTGCCGGATTGCCGGGTTCAGCGGCTCACGGGCCGCTGGATTCAAGGATCCGTAGAGCGGCGTATATCCATGCAATGAAGTCCAGGCATCCAGGTCGAGGTTACCCGCAATCGTCAGAACAGCATCGACCGTCCGCAGCTCTCCGGCAATAAGTACCGCCATCGCACCTCCGCCGCTGTGTCCATACAGATGAATGGTGTCGGCACCGATCCGGGTCGCCAGCTGTTCGATAGCCCGACTCATCACTCCGACCACTGTTTGCGAATGCCGTGCGGTCGTCCACAAGGCCGGACCGCAAGCCGGCTCATCGGAAAACCCGTTATAACACGGCCTGCCGACGTAGACTGCCGCGCGATGATCCAGCGCCATCAACTCGAGCATCAAGGGCCGGCGCGGCGTCGGATCGGGCGAGACGAAATAGCGGAATTGCCAGGGCGCTCCATCGCCCTCCAGATAAACATGCAGGATTTTATCGTCCGCAAGCGGAACACGGTTGGAAAAAACCGCCAGCGAAAAACCTTCGGCCTTTTCAACCCCGTAGATCATCTGTTTATCCTCGGCAATCCGGCGAATACGCTCGCCGGATGAAACCGCACAAGCCGATACACTCATGACAATCAACAACAGAAGAAGGATTTTGTAATGCAGGCGCATGCACAAATTTTGCGCATAGGCGCACATTAAATCAACGTGATTCATCGGCTTATGCAGCCGGCTGTCACGCTTGTCTCAGCATTAACGTGTAAGATACCCTTTCATCCGGAGTCATCAGGGTTCACGGCAAAGCCAGATCACTATGAGTGACAAGCAACACCCCACACAATCCATGGCCATCATGTTCGCCGATATCGGCGGCAGCACGAGTCTGTACGAACAGGTCGGCGACGTCGAAGCACACCGGCTGGTCGCCCAATCGCTGCAGCATATGGAAACGGCCATCACGGAGTATAAAGGCAAGTTGTTGCGTACAGTCGGAGACGCGGCACTGGCCAGCTTCGAAAGTTGCGATGACGCCTTCGACGCCTCGGTCGCCATACAGGAGCTGCACAGCGAATCAAAACTCTCAGTACGAATCGGCTTTCACTTCGGACAGGCCATTATCGATAAAGGTGACGTTTACGGTCATGCCGTGAATATCGCGGCCCGGATTTCGTCGCTGGCCAATCCCGATGAAATCACCACTACCGAAGACTGCGTGCACCGGCTTTCCCCACACCTGCGGCAACGGGCTGCCCTGCTGGACTTCATCAACGTCAAAGGCATCGCCGATCCGCTGGCCGTCTACCGCCTGTTCTGGCGCCCCCAGGACGAATCCGCCACCGCGATCCAGACCGCCGTCAGCCTCTCGCTGAGAAACCCGACCAATGTTCAGCTGCGCCTGACCTACCAGGGTCGTGTGATCAATATCAATAATCTCAATCCGCAAGTGACCATCGGCCGCACCGCCGATAACAACCTGGCGGTGGACAACCACTGCGTGTCACGCAATCACGCCGTGATCGAACTGATACAGGGCAAGTTCATTCTCAAGGATCAAAGCACCAACGGCACTTATCTGATTAAGGAAAGCCAGAGCGCGGTTTTCGTGCGCCGCGAATCCATCACCGTCGATTCGCACGGCATCATAGGCGCGGGATGGATGCCGGGCACGGACGATCCGCACGCCATTTACTTCGACTATAACGTCCTGTAGTCGCCCTGGATTTACCGCTTACGGTCAGGTATTCAGGATTTCCTTTACAAAAGGAATCGTGATACGCCGTTTCGCTACAATCGCGGCATCCATCAACGTTTTTAAATTGTCAGCCAGGCTTTGCATATCCCGGGTCTGTCGATAAAGGATAAAATCCGTCACTTCGTCTGATAATTGCAGACCCATCACACGGGCCCGTAATACAAAGGCATCCCTGATCTGCCGATCTGCCAGGCGCTCAAGCTGAAAGACCGGCCCCCACGACAAACGCGACACCAGATCCGGAAGGTTCAGACTCAGCGCCGAAGGCACGCTTTCCGAAGCAATAACAAGCCTGCCACCAGAGGCGCGGATTTCGTTGATCAGGGTAAACAGCGCCAGCTCACCGGCCCGTGGCAGATTTTCCACATCGTCGATGCAAACCAGGTTCAGCGAGTCCAGTCCCAGCAAGGCCTCGGAATCGTTGATGATTCCCGCTGGCAGGTAGGCGATACGTTGACCAAGCGACACCGCGTAGTTACAACAGGCGGTCAGGATATGGGTCTTGCCACAATGCCGGCCGCCACAGACATACAACTGTGACTCCCCGTGTCCTTCCACCAATGCCTTACAGGCCGATATCAGTGCCTGCTGCCGGCCGGGATAAAAACTGTCAAAGCCGAGATCATCGACAAGACCGAACTGAAACGGAATCTGGCCCGGCGTTTCATGGTCGACCATACTTAGCCTGTGTAATCAAAAAACAATTCCGCACCCTGTGGCACTGACTTACCGTAAGGATCTTCCGCCGGTTGAGCGGACTGGCGCAACCACGACACCCTGGCGAGATTTTGCTGTAACTGCATGACGGATAATCTCGGCGAGATCGAAAACATCATGCCCTGCCCCGACATATAGGAAGGTGTGATTGTCTCGACGCCCGGCAGCTCTTCGAGCAGGCGCGCCACGCGCACATAGCGCTCAGTCGAATCGATACCACCCACCCAGATCTGCGTGCTTGAAGCGGAACGCAGGGTACCACCGGAGATAGCCGAATCACGCCGCGCCAATTGCGCTACCCATTCGACCCCGCTGCTGATCACGCTGTCGAGATTCAAGGCGTTGTTGGCAAAACTGCTCGTCCCTCCACCGGCAAAACGCGTCCAGCTCGACAGCCACAGTTCGTTGTTTTCCTGCTTGAGCAAGCCCGTCACCACCGAATCGGTTTCGTAACGTGCGGATGCTGCACGGATCCGGTCCTCGAAACCTCCACGGATATCCACCACGCCGAGCGCCTGGTGATCCTGCAGATCCATCAGCGGAAAAATCGCATTCAGTCCCACCTGCGCCGCAAGTTCACTGATCCTTGCCCGAACATCCGCCTGCCCGTCGCCACCGACGATCTGGCTGCTGCCGTCTTTTTCTACCACCATCCAGAACAACGTGCTGGCTTCGGTGCTGTCGGATGTTCCAAGCGACTGATCCTGCTGACCGATCAGCTCGCCGACCGCTTCCGGGGAATAGCTTAAGACCAGCATAAATGCCGCTTCGGTCGATGTCTTGACCGACGGTGTGGCAAACGGCAAGTCGCTAATCGCGGAGGCATCATCGAGCCGGCTGTATTGGTACTGATCGACAAAGTTACCGGAAGAATCCAGGGCTTCTTGAACTTCCGGCCGCTGTAACACGGCGGTATTACCGGCGACCCGGGCGATCACCTCGCCAAGCCCCAGCCGGACTGCCGTCTGATACTCATCGTTCCCCTGATCGCGGACTGCGATTTCAAACAGATAACGTCCTTCCTGTGCCATGGCTACACTGCCTGACAGGCCGATCAGCAAAATCACGTGACAGATAAATCCGCGTAAATAGGTCGTCATTTTATTTCCTGTAGACTGAAAGCCGGTGTTAAGCACATGAACCGCACAAACCGCCAAGCGTCGATATTTTCAACAACATAAGCATACCCGAACAAGGTAGAATAGTCGCTTTGACCGGCGGCCAGTCAAAGCCAATTTAACAGGCCGCCTATTGTAACCAACTTGGCGACGGAGAACCCGACCAATGCCGGACACTAAACAAACCAGCGGCCTCAGCTATCGCGATGCGGGTGTCGATATCGACGCCGGCAATTCGCTG
>JAGRHW010000025.1 GCA_020444765.1 Gammaproteobacteria bacterium
CCCTGAGCCTGATGAAGCACTTTTCACGCGTGCCCTGATGCGCGGGATTCAGCGTTTGATCCCGGATATCAACCAAGCCCTGTCAGACCGTCAATAACCCACTGATCGGTTAACCGCCGCCGGCATCCGGCCTTTTTCAAACCAGTCCTGCAGATTGGCGGCCGCGATTGCCGAAGCGGTGGCGACGTTGGTCGGCGCGGAAATATGCGGCAGCACGGTGATCGAGGGGTGCGCCCATACCACAGAATCGGCTGGCAGGGGCTCGGTTTCGAACACATCCAGCACGGCGTGCTTGAGCCGGCCTTCATCCAGGCGCCGGAGCAGGGCATCGGTGTCGATCAGGCCGCCGCGACCGAAATTGATCAATTGCGCGCCTTGTTTCATCAGTCCAAGCTTTTCTCCATCCAGCAGATGACGCGTGTCGAGGGTCAGCGGCAACAGACAAACGACTATGTCCACTTCAGTCAGCATTGCCTCAAGACCGTTTTGTCCATGATGATGGCGGACGCCCGCAATGGTTTTCGGCGAACGGCTCCAGGCGCTGACCGGGAAGCCGTTTTCCAGCAGTTTGCCGATTGCCGCCCGGCCCAGTTCGCCACAGCCCAGTACGCCGACGGGTCGTTCGCCGGCGCGCACCATCGGCAAGGCTCGCCATCGGCGCTGGCTCTGTTGTTCGCGGTAGCCAGGCATATCGCGATGCAGATACAGCGTCCAGGCCAGTACCGCTTCGGACATGGTTTCGGCGAGTGCCGGGTCGATCAGGCGCACCACCGGGAGATGCGCCAGTTCAGGTGCAGCCAGCAGGGCCTCGACGCCGGCCCACAGGCTTTGAATCCATTTGAGACCGGGAAAAGCGTTGATACCCGCGGGTCTGGGCGTGGCGACGATCGCCACTTCGGCGGCGCGTTTTTCGCTCTCCGTGCAATCAGCGGCGTACAGCACCTTGCAGTCAGGCAAGCCCGCCTGCAGCGTCGCCAGCCATAGCTGCCGTTCTGGGTCGCCGGCGGCACAGAAGAACGGTACGACGGTCATTGTTCAAACACCGTATCGAAATCCCTGAAACCTTTGACTTCGATCGGGTTGCCAAAGGGATCGGCAAAAAACATTGTGTATTGCTCACCGGCCTGACCGGCAAAACGCAATGAGGGTTCAATGATATATGCCATGCCGGCGGCCTCGAGGCGGTTCGCCAGCGCCTGCCAGTCCGTATACGGCAGCAGGACGCCGAAGTGCGGCATGGGGACAGCCAGCTTGTCGACCTTGCCGGTGTTTTGCGTTTGCAGCAGCGGGCCGAGATGCAGCGATAACTGATGACCGAAAAAATCATAATCGACCCAGCTGTCGGTGCTGCGCCCCTCACGGCAACCGAGCAAGTCGCCGTAAAACGCCCGCGCCTGTTGGAGATCGCCGATATTCAGGGCCAGGTGGAAGAGTGATTTCATGAATTACCTGTATGATGATCAAAGAGTTATAAACGAAGCTTCGCCCCGGCGCCGGTTAACAAAGCAGTGGCCGGGCCGATAGTGCTCTGGAGTTTGTCTGACGTGTTTCGCATTGGATGCGCTGAGTGCCTGATGGATCGCCCGGGTTAAACTGTATCGTGCCGGATGCCGACAGCTTGATCATGCTGGGAGAAATGCCGGCTTGTTGACAAAGTACTTGAAAAACAAACACTAATGAAACTGACTGACCTTTCTCGCCGCTGCCGGCCGGTTCTCTGGAGCGCTCTTTTGCTGCCGGGCCTGTTGCCGCCGGTCGCGTTTGCCGAGGATAGCGGTTTTCAGGCCGCCGCGCCATTGGCGCTTATGGCCGATCCCGGCGCGATCAGTGCTCAGGCGGTAACAGGGGAGACCCCGGATCAGCAGGGGCAAATCGCCCGTTCCATACAGCAGATTCTCAGTCAGGAGGCGCCTGAAGCCAACAGCGAAAAGCTCGCCTCCCTGCAGGCCCTGGAGAATTTCTACCAGGCGCGAAACTACCAGCCGCTGTGGATCGGCGATCAGGGTTTTATTTATGCTGCGCAGGGCCTGTTGGCGGAAATTCTGGCCAGCGAAAAAGAGGGCCTCGATCCTTACGATTACCACGTCAAGAGCCTGCAGAATCCGGTCCACGAACAGCGCTTGCCCGAATCGATAGAAAAACGCGCGGAACTGGATTTATTGTTGAGCGATGCGTTTTTTCTGCTGGCCACGCATTACGAAAACGGCAAGATCAGCCCGCTGACCTGGGAGATCGAGCCGGTTTCGAAAAAAAGTCCGCGTGATTTGCTGCAGTTTCTCGACTATGCGGTCACGCATCTGAACATTCGCCAGAATTTACAAGCCCTGCTACCCGATCGCCCGGCTTATCTGGCGCTCAAACAGTCTCTGGAACAGTTGCGCGATTACCGGCTGAGAGTCGGTGAGTGGACGGTATTGCCGCTCAATGATTTCTATACGCCGGATGAAGCGCTGCCGCAATCGCTCGCTTTGTTGCGTCAGCGCCTGTTCGAATCCGGCGATCTCGAGACGCTGCCGGACGATCCGGCGGCGCCTTTTGACGAAACGCTGGAAGCCGGCGTCAAACGCTTCCAGTATCGTCACGGCCTTGCTTCCGACGGCATTGTCGGCCAGCAAACCCTGGCCGCGCTGAATATTTCCATCAGCGGGCGGATCGAGCAGCTTCTGGTCAATATGGAGCGCTGGCGCTGGCTGCCTGATGATCTTGGTTCGCGGCGCGTGGAAGTCAATATCGCCGGCTTTGAACTGACCCTGTTCGATCAGGATCAGCCGGTGCTGAAATTGCCGGTGATCGTCGGCCGCGACGAGCGGCGTACGCCGGTCTTCAGCGACGCCATTCGTTATATCGTCTTTAACCCGACCTGGACGGTGCCGACCAATCTGCTGATCGAAGACAAGCTGCCGATCATCCGCAAGGACCCGGGTTATCTGTCCAGGCTTGGCTTTACGGTTTACCGCGGCTGGGACCGCAACCGCGAAGCCGTCGATCCGGCTTCCATCGACTGGTTTCAGCTCGGCAGGGACAATCTGAATATTTCACTGGTGCAGGGGCCGGGGCCTCAGAACGCGCTTGGTCAGGTCAAATTTGTCTTTCCGAACAAATACGATATTTATCTGCACGACACGCCGTCGCGTGAGCTGTTCCGCGAGAGCAGCCGGGCATTCAGTTCCGGTTGTATCCGGGTCAAGGAACCCCTGAAACTGGCCAACACCTTGCTGGCGCTCGAGGATCGCTGGAATGAGGCCTCGACCGACTGGGTGATCAAACAGAAGAAAACCCGCACGCTGACCTTGAAAACACCGGTGCCGGTGCATCTTTTGTACTGGACCGCGACAGTCGATGAAGAGGGCGTGGTGAGATTCCCGCCGGATATTTACGCGAGGGATATAGCGATCGGCGATGCCTTGTTACGTGGCTGATCCCGACTCGACGGTGTCGCCATATCCGTTTGAGCTGCCCTGGACAGCTGTCTGAGCGAGTCGTATAGTCGAAGCTGGCTTAGCTGAACCTGCGGGGTGACGATGTTTCTTCCAGGTCGATTGCGTTGCGTCTTTAAAGACCGGCCGCGGATTCGCGGCGGGTGCCTGACCGCGCTGTTGTACGTCGTTTGCCTTCTTCAAGCCGCGCCGGCCCAAACGCAAACCGAGAGCCTTGAGCGAAGCAGCAGGCTGTTCCAGAACTACCGCGAAAACGCCATTTCCATTCACTCGGGCGATCCGGCGGACGCCGGGTTCGGCTTTATTGCGGCCACTCATAACGACTTCCAAAACATCGGCGACACAGTCGTTCTCGATAAAATCAGCGGCCTCTATTGGCAAAAGTACGGCGATGAGACGATGAGAAACTGGTCCGAAGCAAAGTCCTATTGCGAAGGACTCGAGCTTGAAGGCGGCAACTGGCGATTACCGTCGCGGGCGGAGTTACTGTCGCTGGTGGATTTCGGACGCAGCCAGCCGGCGATAGATACGGCATACTTCCCGACCACCAGGTCGTTTAACTACTGGGCCGTCACGCCTTATACCGGTACGCCGGGACACGCCTGGAGTATTCTTTTTTCAGAAGGCAACGCCTACTGTTTTCTGCGTGAACTGAAAAGCTATGTACGTTGCGTGAGAAACTGATGAAGCCTGGCGTTAGGCGTGTATTGATTGTTTTGTTTGCCGGCGGGCTCGTCATGCAAAGTGCTCTCGCCACCAGCCGCTTTCGCAATCTGAGCGTCGACCGGGTGCTGGACAACGCGACCGGGCTGGTATGGCAGACCAGTCCTATGGAAGATAAAATCAGTTATCAAAGCGCCTCGCAATACTGTGAATCATTGCGTGTCGATGATATCGGCGACTGGCGTTTGCCTGGCATCAAGGAACTCGCCTCGATTATCGATGAACGCAGCTACAACCCGGCGGCCTATCACTACTTCAGAACCCAACCGCATTTTTACTGGTCAGCGACACGCAACGCGGCTGATGAGAAGTATGTCTGGCTGGTTAATTTCAGCGATTCGCATATTCATTCGTTCCGCCGGGATTCGCTGTTTCATGTGCGTTGTGTCAGCGACACGTCCGATCACTGAGCGCTTGCTCGTGCACCCTGTGGTGATTTTCTGACCGGATCGGTCGCTCTGGATTTGTCCCCGATATTAGTAAAACTGAAGTCAAACAGAAATATTGCTGAAATCCCGTAAATTGGTTTGACGAGAAATCTCCGGCCGAACCATTATCCTGAAAGTCAAAGCTGTAAACGCAAGGCCAGGGCGTTGCAGGTGTTTTATCTGAAAAAGACGGGGAAATCTGATGGCTCTTCCGAAAAAAAGTCCTTATGTAATCGTTGGCGCCGGTATTCACGGGCTGAGTACCGCCTACCACCTGGCGCTCGAGCTCAAGGCGCGAAACAAGGGCTCGGGCGGGGATATTGTGGTGCTTGACAAGTCCGGCATCAGCGCCGGCGCCACCGGTATCGCCTGTGGCGTGATTCGCAATAATTATTTCCAGCCGGCGATGCGCGAGCTGATGGCGCATAGCGTCAGCGTCTAGGAAAGCGATGCCGAAGCCTACAGTTATCACCCGGTCGGTTATATGCAGATCAGCTGTGAGAGCATGCACGAAGACGTGGCGTCGATCCACAAACAACAGCAGGCGATCGGCTACGAGTCGCGCTTTATCGAAGGTGAAAAAGACTGTAACGCCTATATGCAAGGGATTTTCCACGACTGGCAGGCTCAGGGAATCACCTCGGTATTACACGAGATGCCCGGTGGTTACGCCAATAATACGCGGGCGATGTACGGGCTCGCTGCCAAGGCTGAAGCCGAGGGCGTGCGGATTATTACAGGCGTGACAGTGAGCGGATTCAGCCGCGATGCGAGCGACAGCATCACCGAGGTCGAAACCGACAAGGGTAATATCGACACCGATTACGTGGTGATTGGCGCGGGACCCTGGGCCAGGCAGTTCTGGGAAATGCTCGATATGCCGAAAACCATCAGCATCAAAAACCCCGAAACCGGCGCGATGACGGACGATATCCCGATGTGGATTTACTGGTCCCTGCAGGAAGGCACGCTCGGTGTCGATCCGAAAATGCAGGTCACCAATGATGGCAAAATGCCGCCGGTTATTCATGTTGACAGCGATGCGCCTTTGTACTCTGATGAAGACGGCTCGCTGATCACCGATCAGATGTGGGGAATTTATTACAAGCCTGACTTTCACTTCGATGGTGTGCAGGGCGGGGCGGCGCCGTTTATCGTCGACAAGAATCCTGATAACGTCGCGGTCGATCCCTATGGGCCGATGTCACCCGAGTTTATCGTCGGTCCGGAGTTTGCCCATATGTGGGTGTCGGCGCTGGCGCACTGCCAGAAGCGTTTCTCCGGCACCATGGGCAGGTTCAAGAAAGAGCCGTCCGGCGGTATCGGCGCTTTTACCCCTGACAGCTTTCCGGTCTTCGACAGAATTCGGAAGAACTGTTATATGATCGCCGATTCCAACCACGGTTATAAAATGCTGGGCGTCGGACAACTGGTGGCGCGGGATATTTGCGGTGACAGCTCTGCATTACTGGAGCCGTTCCGCTTATCCCGCTACGCCGAGGGCAAGTTGCACCCGGTGTCGCACAGCCCGTTTCCCTGGAGTTGAATTTGAACCGGGCTGAACCGCTGCCCGGTAAAACGCCTCAGACAGCCGTCGAGCTTGCCGCTGCATAGCGATCGGCTACCCAGCAATGAAAATGATGGCTGGCTTCGTCCATCGCCGGCGAGAACACGCCGCCGTCGAAGCCCGGTGACTTGCGGCCGTTTTGCATGCCTTCCACGGCAAATACATCCTCGCTGAATACCACCCGCCAGCTGTCGAGGACGGCCGCACGGCAGGCCGCGTATTGATCGCCGGTGGATTCCCTTCCGATATAAGACAGCTCCAGCTTTTCCAGGGTGCGATTGTTTGCCTGGGGTTGCAGTATAACGGTGAAGACATGATCGGCCTGTATGCCCAGCAAGGTATTCGGGTAGAGGGCGATGTATTCGGCCTGCCGCAGTTTGTCTTTCGGCCAGGCAGTGAACTGCGGCAGTGTCGTGCCGGCTGCTTCGGAAAGGGTGTAGCTGTGGCTGCCCTGTCCCGAAGCATGGTCGTTGATGATCAGATTGTAGTGTTGCTTGAGCGGGGAATAGCGGTTCAGGGCCGGATGCACAGCGGGCAGATGATAGGCCTCACAATAATTTTCGACCGCCAGCTTCCAGTTGGCCATGACCGTCAGTTCCGCATGGCTGCCGTTTGCAGCGGGATGGATATCGCTCAATCCGTCCTTGCCTGCGAGACCTTCCCAGCGTTCGGTCAACGGCCGGATAAAGCGCCCGAAATCCTTGGCGTCACCGGACAGGTTGATAAAAATCACACCCAGCCAGACAGCTGTGCGAACTTCTTTCAGGCCGTGTTCTTCGCGCTCGAAACCCTCGATGCGGTGACAGCCGACACCACCGATGTGCGGCGTGCCCCTGAGTTTGCCGTCAAGGTCGTAGGTCCATGAATGATAGGGGCAACGCACCATGACCTCGACGTCGGTTTCCTCCCGTAGCAGAATCATGCCGCGATGGCTGCAGACATTGTGAAAGACTTTGATTTCACCGTCGCGGTTACGCATGATGAGCAGGGGCAAACCCATAAAGTCGACCGGTTTGGCAAAGCCGTTTTTCGGCAGCTTGCTGCTGAAGGCAAGACTGACCCAGCTTGTCGCCATCAGCGTATCACGTTCGAATTCAAACAGCGCGGGCTTGTCATAGGCTTCGTTCGGCAGTCCGCCGGCTGACCCGATCGCCTGCCGTACGCTTGCCAGTCTGGACGGTGGAATCATGGCTGGGGCTGTATTTTCGCTCATGCTGCTTGTCCTCGTTTGAAGCGGTGACGGTGCACTCGCCGTCTGCGCTTGCACTGACCGATAATACGAACGGAAAATCCAGCCTGACAAACGATTTTTTTCAACGCCGATCCATGAGAAAAACTCATAGTGCGCGGTCTGCGATACCGGTTTCCTGTGCTATGCTCGAACGCCTCTGACAGGGTAAACATGCATGCGAAGCAAGTCCTTACCGCCTTTGAACAGCCTGGTCGCCTTCGATGCGGCTGTGCGGCATTTGAGTTTTACCCGCGCCGCGGCGGAATTGAACGTTACCCAGGGAGCGGTCAGCAGGCAGGTCCGTCAGCTGGAGGATTATCTCGGCTGCCCGCTGTTTATCCGTGACAAACGTTCGCTGAGACTGACGCCGGCCGGCGCCGGCTACTATGACAGCGTTCGTCAATCACTGGCCATGCTGGCGGATGCCACCCGCGATATGCTGCAGCAGCGCGATGATCAGACTGTTACGGTCGCTACCACGATCGCGATGGCGTCATTCTGGCTGCTGCCGCGCATCGCCGATTTTCAGGAACGTTTTCCGGATATCGACCTGAGAATACTGGCAGTCGACTCTCTTGGTGACATGCGCCAGAGCGAGTTTGATATCGGTCTTTGCTATTGCCGCACACCACCCGACGATATCCGTGTGACGCCCCTGTTCTGCGAAACCGTGTTTCCGGTTTGCAGTCCGGCCTATCTGGCGAGATACCCGGCGCTGAGCGAGCCGGAAAACCTCACCGGTGCCACCTTGCTGTGTCTCGATGTCAGGGAAGACTGGCTGAACTGGCCCGACTGGTTTCGTGAATGTGGTTTGCCGCAGCCGCCGGCGTCGACCCGCCGGCTGAATATGAACAGTTATCCGCTGGTCATTCAGGCGGCGCTCAACGGGCAGGGCCTGGCGCTGGGCTGGGCGACACTGATCGATGATTATCTGACGGCCGGCACACTGGTGGCGCCGGTAAAAACCGCGCTGGTCACGAATTCGCGGTTTTATATGCTCGAACCCTCACTGTCGACCCGGGTTAAAGCCGGTGTCGATGTATTCAGAAACTGGTTGCAATCCTTTGTCAGCAAGGAAATAACCGATGTGCGGGAAGATCAATGCAAGCCCTGAACCTGCTGGATACAAATCTCCTGAATGCCTTTGTGACGATTGCCGAGGCGCAATCGCTGACCGACGCCGCAAAGCGACTTGGGATCACCCAGTCCGCGGTTTCCCAGACGCTCAGGCAACTGGAGCAGACGCTGGGGGTTGAGCTTGTAGTAAGGCGGACGAGTCCGGTGCGTTTGACGGTGGCGGGCAATGTTCTCAAGCAGAATGCCGATACGATACTCGGCGAATTGCGGCGACTCAATGCAGCCGTACGGGAAGCCGCCGAAACAGGTTTTGCCCAATGCAGGCTCGGGCTGGTAACGTCGTTTTCCGAAGTGTTCGGCAGCAAGCTGATCGCCAGCCTTGGCAGTCAGACCGAGCGGCTGACTCTGAGGAGTGGTCTGACACCAGCGCTTGCCGAGGCGTTTCTTGACCGCGAGATCGATATACTGATCTCCAATGAGCCCCTGACCGACGTCGACGGCTTGCAGCGATTCCGGCTGCTGCGTGATCCGATGTTGCTGGTTGCTGCCGAGGGACTGATCGAAAATGCCGGATCATTTTCTCTGCGACGACTGGCCGGGAGTCAGCCAATGATCAAATACAGTCGCAACAATCCTATCGGCATTTACAGTGAAGTCGTTCTTCGGCGCATTGACCTCCCGGTCGAGGTGCGTTTCGAGACCGATGATACGCATGCCTTGATGAACTTCGTCCGTGACGGGCACGGCTGGGCGATTGTCAGCGCTATCTGTCTTGCGCAGTCCCTTTACCTGCTGGATGGTGTGAAAATCAATGAGCTTGATAAAAGCCGTCATGCGCGGGACATCTACCTGCTTGCCAGAGAGGGTGAAATGGGCGCCATTCCGCTACGGATAAGTTCGGCAATCCGGACGATATTCAATGATTCGGTCTATCCGCGCCTGCGTGCGACGGCGCCATGGTTGAGAATGGCTCACTTCGATTGGCCGCAGGAGACGTGAAACCAGGGACTGCCTGATGTGCTTGCCCGTGAAGGTTATAGCCGCATGGCTTTGTTGCTCCGATTAAATGTTTTTGGCCGATACTTCAAGCGCGTGCAAAAATGATTTGGCATAGGAACGCAGTGACATCAGCAGATAGCTGTCCGGCGCTTCACAGTAGATGATAACACCGATATGTTCCATCACGGTCCGGGTGACCGCGCCGGCGCCGAAACTGTCCGGGTCCAGGTCGATCGAGCAGATTCGCTCCAGCGCTTTGCGGCTGTCCGCGCCGGCAAGGCGCAGTATCGCCCAGCTGTCGGATTGATCGCAGATGTAAGCGGCAGCGCCGATCTTTTCCTCGACCGCGGCGGTGACGAACGGGCCGGGGTAGTCGAACAGCAAAAAAAACTGATCCCGCTGCATGCCGAGCAGATGCGTCTTATCATCCGGCGATGCGCTCGAGTGCCCGGTTGCGGGCAGGCTTATCTGATAGGCCGTCTGCAGCGCGGTGGTCAGCGCATTTTCGCCACCAAGCGGCGATGCCAGTGAGACCACGGCAAGACCCGATACTTCGCTGATGGAAACATTTCCATATTCCAGCCGTATGCCGTCAAGCGGCGTTTGTGCAGTCAGGGAATAATCAGCCACGTAACCGTTCTCCTTCCGGGTCGATAAAATGCGGCGAAACAATCGTTACGTCGACACTGTTATTGCGCAATAAATCGGTGGCGCGTACCACTTCGCCGAGACGCTGGTCGCCGCGTTTGATAAAGCCAAGCCCGATCCAGGACTCGAGCGAGGGTGACCAGGCGACCGACGTCATCCAGCCTTCGTCATTGGCCAATACCGCTTGCTTGTCCTTCGCGATAAAATGCGCGCCGGCGCCTAGTGCGTCTTGCGGATTGACCGGCTTGAAGCCCATGAGTTTCAGCCCGTCCTCGCGATTCAGTTCCGCACGTTCAGACAGGGTGTTGCCGATGCAGTCTTTCTTTTTCGACACCATCCGACCCATGCCGAGATCATTGGCGGTGGTTTGCCCGCACAATTCGTTGCCGGCCGCGTGGCCTTTCTCGATACGCATTACGCCGAGCGCCTCGGTGCCGTAGGGAACCGCGCCGAATTCCTTGCCGGCATCCATCAGCACATCCATCAGCGCGTTACCGTAACGTGTGGGTACGGCGATTTCATAGGCCAGCTCGCCGGAGAAGGAAATCCGGAACAGCCGCGCCGGAACGCCGCCGCAAATACTGATCTCGGCACAAGCCATAAACGGAAAGCCTTCGTTGCTGATATCGAAAGCCGGTCGGTCACTCGATTCGACTGGCTTGTCGATGATTTTCTGCAGCAATTGACGGGAGTTCGGCCCGGCGACCGCGAACTGCGCGAATTGCTCGGTGGCGGAAATCAGATGCACATCCATATTCGGCCACAGGCATTGACGGCAGAATTCCAGATGCCGGAACACGCTCACCGCGTTGGCCGTCGTCGTGGTCATGACAAAATGTGTTTCGGAGAAGCGGGCGGTCGTGCCGTCATCCATGGCGATGCCGTCTTCCCGCAGCATCAGACCATAACGGACTCTGCCGACCGGCAGTTTGGCGAAGGCATTGCAATAGACGCGGTTGAGAAACATCGCCGCGTCGCGCCCCTGGATGTCGATTTTGCCAAGCGTGGTGACATCGCAAATACCGACCGAGGCGCGGGTTTGTCTGACTTCGCGATCCACGCTCTGGCGCCAGTGCGTCTCTCCGGCTTGTGGAAACCATTGTGCACGTAACCACATGCCGGTCTCCACAAAGACGGCGCCTTGCCCTTCGGCCCATCGATGGCTCGGTGTCAGGCGGCAGGGACGAAAATCCTTACCCCGCGAACGGCCGGCAAAGGCGGCGATGGGGACAGGCGTGTAAGGTGGCCGGAAGATCGTCGTGCCGGTTTCGGGAATCGATTTGCCGGTGCACTCGGCCATTACGGCAAGGGCCGGAATATTGGCTGTCTTGCCCTGATCGGTGGCCATGCCGAGCGTAGTGTAGCGCTTGAGGTGTTCCACCGAACGAAATCCTTCCTGGTGCGCGAGTTTGACGTCCTTGACCGTGACATCATTCTGCAGATCCAGCCAGGCGCGTTTGCGGCTTTCACCGACATGCCAGAAGGCCGAGGTGGCGGCAGGCTCGTCAGTTGCTTTGATGGGTGACAGGCTTGTAACAGAAAAACCTAAATCGCTGATTGCGTTCCGCGCTGTCTGTTGCGCCTTGTCGAGTATCGCAGCAAGCGTCAAATGGCCAGCGGCGGCACCGGCGACCAGCATGCCGGGCGGCAGTTCTCCGCCGGGTACGAAAGCGGCGATGTCCTCCCGCCACTGTGGCCGTCCGCGGTGATGACAGGTCAGGTGTACGTTGGGGTTCCAGCCGCCCGAGACCGCCAGACAGTCGGCGGGGATCTGCCGGCCATCGGCAAGCTTCAGGGAGGTGATGCCGTGTCGCCCTCTGGTATCTGTAATACAGCCGTTGAGAATCGTTTTGACGCCGTTCAGGGCTTTCAGTGAAACAGCGCTGCGTGTGTCGATAAGCGCCGTGATTTCCATTCCTTTCGCGGCAAGATCAGTGGCGGTGCGCCAGCCATCATCATTATTCGTGAAAACCGCTATACGTTTGCCGGGAGCGACGCCCCAGCGATTGACATAGGCTCGAACAGAACCTGCAAGCATGACACCGGGTCGGTCGTTGTTGGGGAAGGCGATCGGCCGTTCGGTCGATCCGGCGCAGAGGATTGCGCGTCTGGAATAGATACGCCAGAGTACCTGGCGGGGCTTTCCGTTGCTGGTGGGCAGGTGATCGGTCATGCGTTCCAGCGCGCCATACACGCCGTGATCCCAGGCGCCTATGACAGTGGTGCGGCTCAACAGGCGCACCTTGTCCATGGACCGCAGTTCCGCGAGCGTCTCGCTGACCCAGTCCGGGCCGCTCAGGCCGTCGATTTCAAACGATTCCGCATTGAGGCGTCCGCCCATGCGAAAGTCCTCGTCGGCCAGTATCACCCGGGCACCGGCGCGCGCCGCGGTCAGGGCAGCGACCAGACCGGCGGGCCCAGCGCCGATGACCAAAACGTCACAGTGCAGAAACCCCTTGTCATAACAGTCCGGGTCGTCAGCACCGGAGAGCCGTCCGAGCCCGGCCGAGGCGCGAATCACCGGTTCGTAGAATTTTTCCCAGAAGGCCTTTGGCCACATAAAGGTCTTGTAGTAGAAGCCGGCCGTCAGAAAGGGCGAGAAAAAATCGTTGATCGCCATCAGGTCGTGCTTGAGCGAGCCGCGATGATTCTGACTGGTCGCTTCGAGACCGTCGAACAGTTCGGCTACCGTGGCGCGTGTATTAGGCTCCCGCTGAGCGCCGCTTCGCAGTTCTACCAGCGCATTGGGTTCCTCCGAGCCGGCGCTGAAAATTCCGCGCGGGCGGTGATACTTGAAGGACCGCCCGACCAGTCGCTGACCGTTGGCGAGCAGGGCGGAGGCGAGCGTATCGCCGGGGTGGCCTTCGAAGCGTTTGCCGTTGAAGGTAAAGTGTAGGGTCGTGTCGCGTTCGATCAGCCCGCCGGTGATACGGTTGCTTTGAGTCATTTATCGCGTCCTTCCGCCAGCGCCACGTCGCGCGCCAGCTCAACCCTGGTAATCTCGTGTGTCAGGGTATCGCGGGTTACTACAAGCCAGGATCGGTCGCCCTGCTCGTGGAACCACAATTCACGATGCACGCCGGCCGGGTTGTCGCGCAGGTACAGATAATCGTAAAAACGTTCGCCGGCGTCCTCCGCCTGCCAGTCGGGGCGGTGTATCAGCGAAGCGTCGCCAAGGTAGATAAATTCGCTCGCATCACGGGGGCCGAGTAATGGGTGTTTTATTATCACGGTAGCTAAGGCTCCATCAGACTGATAGTGTCGGGTTGGATCGATTCATTCGGACTTGCACTAATGCAGATTGGGTTGCGCGCCCACGCCTTTCTCATCGATCATATGGCCGCGTCGGAAACGGTCCAGTCGGTATTCGACGGCAACCGGATGCGGTTCGTCTCTGGCCAGCAGATGCGCGTAACACCAGCCGCTGGCAGGCGTCGCCTTGAAACCGCCGTAACACCAGCCACCGTTGAAATACAGACCCTTGACTCCGGTCTTGTCGATAAACGGCGAGCCGTCCATCGACATATCCATGACGCCGCCCCACATGCGCAGCAAACGCGCCCGCCCGATCATTGGCATAATCGCCATGCCGCTTTCACAGACATCTTCGACGACCGGCAGATTGCCGCGTTGTGCGTAGGTGTTATAACCATCGATATCGCCGCCGAAAACCAGTCCGCCCTTGTCGGACTGGGAAATATAAAAGTGGCCCGCACCGAAGGTGACAACACCCGGAATAATCGGTTTCAGGCCTTCGCTGACGAAAGCCTGCAAAACGTGACTTTCGATCGGTAAGCGCATGCCGGCCAGGCTCATCAGACGGCTTGAGGAACCGGCCACGCATACCGCGACCTTGTTCGCGCTGATCGGGCCCCGTGTCGTTTCAACGCCGGTACAAACGCCGTTGTCCATCCTGAAACCCTGTACTTCACAGTTCTGGATGATGTCGACACCGCGGGTGTCGGCGCCACGCGCATAGCCCCAGGCAACCGCGTCATGACGGACCGTACCGCCGCGTTTCTGCAGGAGTCCGCCCTTGATCGGGAAACGGGCGTTGTCGAAATCCAGAAAAGGGCACAACTCGCGGACCCCGTCCTGATCAAGCAATACAGCATCGGCACCGGACAGAAGCATCGTGTTGCCACGTCTGACAAAGGCATCGCGCTGGGCATCGCTATGGCAGAGATTAAGGATGCCGCGCTGTGAAACCATCGCGTTATAGTTGAAGTCCTGTTCGAGATCTTCCCAGAGTTTCATGGAAAATTCGTAGAACGGTTCATTGCCGGGCAACAGGTAGTTGGAGCGGATGATGGTCGTGTTGCGGCCGATATTGCCGGAACCCAGCCAGCCTTTCTCCAGCACCGCAACGTTGCTGATGCCGAACTCTTTGGCCAGATAATACGCCGTGGCCAGGCCGTGGCCACCGCCGCCGACGATGATGATATCGTAGTTTTTTTTCGGCTCCGGTTCCCGCCAGACGGCTTGCCAGCCCTTGTGACCGGTCAGCGATTCTTTGAGTATCCTGAAGGCGGAGTAGTGCATGCGGTTTGTCCCGTTGGTGACGATGGCACTACATACTCGGGAAATTAAATGCGCTTGACTTTCCTGATATGGACATAAATTATTGGGAAATGGACAAACACGCAGAGATAAACACCAGCTATCGGGTTGGCTTTTTATTGATCGATGGTTTCGCGCTGCTCTCCTATGCATCGGCCGTCGAACCCTTGCGGGCAGCCAATGTGTTGGCGCAGAAGACCATCTATGACGTCCGGGCGGTTTCGGTGGCGGGCGATCACGCGGTCAGCTCCAGCGGTGCCATCGTTCCGGCCACGCCGGTCGCCGACAAGCCGTTTGATCTCGATCTGGTGTTTGTGGTGGCTGGCGGTGATCCGGTGGCGTTTCGGGATGCGGCGGTTTTCCGCTGGTTGCGGCAGATCGCGCAGCGCGGCGTCATGCTGGCGGGAGTTTCAGGCGGACCGGTCATTCTCGCTTCCGCGGGCCTCATGGAAGGCAGGCGGATGACGGTGCACTGGGAACACCGGGCGATGTTGGCCGAGATATCCCCGGCGCTGATGATCGAGCACTCGTTGTATGTCATCGATCGCGACCGCATGACCTGCGCGGGAGGCATTGCGGCACTGGATATGCTGTACGCGCTGTTGGCCGATCATCACGGCTATGCATTTGCGCGCAAAGTCAGTGACTGGTTTATGCACACCGAGGTGCGTCCGTCTGCCGGCCCGCAACGAGCCGGTGTCGGCGAGCGTTTTAACACCACCAGCGCACCTCTGATCCGGGCTATCGGTGCAATGGAAGATCATCTTGCGGACTTGCTGGATCTGGCGCAACTTGCCAGGCTTGCAGAAGTCAGCCCGCGTCAATTAAGCCGTTTGTTTCGTGACAAGCTTGGGCTGAGCGCGATGGATTTTTACCGAAAACTACGGCTTGAAAAGGCACAAATGCTGTTAAAGCAGTCGTCGCTCAATGTCACCCAGATTGCCTTGTCGACGGGATTTGCCAACTCCGCGCATTTTGCAGCGGCATTTCGCGAACAGTTCGGCAGCACGCCGTCGTCAATTCGTCCGCGAAAAAAATAAACCGGGCCGGTACCGTCTCTCTCACTTACAGATTGAAACGCGACGGTGAAAAGGCTTGTACATCAACGCTTGTCGGCTCGCCGAGCATCTGTGCCGCCAGCAGTTCCGCGGAACCCGGAGCGGTCGAGAAGCCAAGATGCTGATGGCCGGTATTGAACCACAGCCCTCTGCGTTGACTGGGGCCGATGACCGGCAGACTGTCCGGCAGCGTGGGGCGGGAGCCGTGCCAGTCTTCGCCGGTTCTGTCGCCGACCGGGAAATCATTGCGGGCTATTTTTTCGCAATGATCGAGTTGCACGGGCTTGTAGTAGGCATCCTGCTCGTTCAGCTCTACGCCACAGGTCAGGCGCAGACCGCCCGACATCGGCGTAAGCACAAAGCCGCCGCCGGCATCGTAGATCGGGCGTTTGATCGGTTTATCGGGGACGGGCTGAAATTCACGATGACCGCCGCGCTCGAAGATCATCGGCAGCCTGATGGCCAGTCGGTCCAGAAAGTCCCGGCTCCAGGGACCAAGCGCGATCACCAGTTGCGCGCAGTGCAATTCATCGCCATCGTCGGCGCTCAGTCGCCATTGCCGCTCGACTGTCTGGCTGGCCTTGTTAATAGCTCGTTGGACAAAGTGTCCGCCTTTGTCGAGGAACATCTCCAGATAAACATTGGCGACTGCCGACGGATTGTCCACCGAGCTTGCGTCATTGATGAGCAATCCATGACTGAAAACCGGTGCGATATGCGGTTCATGCTCGGCAATGGCTGCGCCGTCCAGCACATCGTAGTGAACATGGTGTTGATCCATGGTCCGGCGAAGGCGTGTCGATTGTTCATATTGCTGGCGGTTGCGGTAGACTTTCAGCCAGCCGGTTTCACGCAGATGCCGGGTTTGTGCGGACTCGTTCAGCCAGTTTTTATGCCTTTCGGACGAAAATTGCAGCAGTTGATGCAAGGCTTCGGCACGTCGCGGGGTATTGCCGGCGCGCCCGCTCCAGAGAAAGTTCAACAGGGGATGCCACTGCTTCAACAGATAAGCCGGTGAATACCTGAGGCTCATGTCGCGGTTGCCAAGCAAGGCGGGAATATCCGCAAACAAATCCGGGTTGTTCAACGGCAGGGCCGAGCCAAGCGCGATCACGCCGGCATTGCCGTAAGAGGTTTCGCGGGCGGCGGCCTGGCGGTCAATCAGGGTGACCTGCCGGCCGCGGGATTGCAGAGCCAGCGCGGTGGAGATGCCGATGATTCCCGCGCCGAGTACGATAACGGTGTCAGTCATGGTGTGTTGCGCATGGTATCCGGTAACCAGGTAACCAGCTCCGGCAGCCAGATCAGGATAAAAACCATCAGCAACATGATCAGAAACATCGGAATCGCGGTTTTCGCGATATAGCCGATCTGATGACCGGTCATGCCTTGCAGAACGAACAGATTGAAACCGATCGGCGGCGTGATCTGCGCCATCTCCA
>JAGRHW010000260.1 GCA_020444765.1 Gammaproteobacteria bacterium
ATTTTCCGCTCTATATCCTTGCCCGGATCATTCCAGGGCACAGTCAGTCCGCAGTCACGCCACAGGTTTATCACCGCTTGCTTGTCGCTGTTTTTATAAGGTCTGATTTTCAAATCCAGCTCTCCGTCCGGGCTTTTCGAAGATGACTAACTTAGCGTAATATCGAACAGCCCGCCACCCGCAGCGGACAACTGCCCCGCTGACCGACGACACGGATCGATACAATTACAAGCCCGTCAAACCCACCGAACCCTGAATTGTAAAGCTGATTGCCCGTTCATTACTTAAGTGCTATTAGTTATTTTTTGCTTTTTTATTCACTGCATCCATCTCACAGGGAACCGCTATGCCGACTATGGAATCCGTCAATCACGGCTTGAAATCTTGTCGCTCTACTCATTCCAGAACCTTTTTTATTGCCTTGTTCTTGCTGGTGCTCTTCACCATGGGCGCTTGCAGCAGTGACTCGGACTCAACGAATACGTCCGGCTCTTCGGAAAACACCGACAATAACGGCGACCAGCCCTCGACCACTGAAACGATCGAACCAGACAGCCATGAGGATGAAAGCGACTACACCTGGGACAGCGCGGACGAAGTATTGATCTCACTGGATACCACGTCGATCAGCGTCAACGGTGCAGGGGCGACGGTCAGTGACACGCGCGTTACCATCGAATCCGCCGGTACCTACCGGCTCAGCGGCACCCTGGGTGACGGCCAGATTACGGTCGACACCGATGACAAGGAAGTCGTACGGCTGATCTTCGATGGCATCAATATCGCCAATTCCACCAGCGCCGCGGTCAATATTGCAAGCGCGGAGAAAACCGTCATTCTGCTTGAGCAGGGAAGCGACAATTTTATTTCGGATGCACTGAGCTATGTCTACGACGATCCCGAAGAGGACGAACCCAATGCCGCGCTGTTCAGCGATGACGACCTGACGATTTTCGGCACCGGCTCACTGACGGTTAACGCAAGATATAACGACGGAATTGCCAGCAAGGACGGGCTGTTGATCAAAGGCGGCACCATCAACGTCACTGCCGAGGACGACGGCATCCGCGGCAAGGATTACCTGATCATTGAGAACGGCAACTTTACAATCAATTCTAACGGCGACGGACTGAAGTCCGATGAGGACGAGGATGCCGAACTTGGTTATATCTCGATCGCAGGCGGCAGCTTCGACATTACCGCCAATCAGGGCGACGCAATACAAGCCGAGACCAATCTGCAAATCGAGGACGGCGAATTTACGATCCTTGCTGGTGACGGCCATACCCTGTACACCGAAACCGACCCCGATTCGAAAAAAGGCTTGAAGGCCGGGGCCAATCTGTTTATCGAAGGCGGTTCGTTTTCAATCGACGCCGCTGACGATGCCGTGCATTCGAATAATGGCATCACCATCGATGGCGGTACGTTCGAGCTTGCGACCGGCGACGACGCCATGCATGCCGATGGCGCACTGGAAGTCAATGACGGCAGCATCGATATCGACACCTGCTACGAAGGACTCGAAGCGGTTACCATGACACTCAACGGCGGCACGATCACCGTCTCGTCGAACGACGACGCCATCAACGCCGCCGGCGATGCCGGTGAAAACAGACTTTATATTCATGGCGGTGATATCACGGTCTATGCCGAAGGCGACGGTATCGATGTCAACGGCGCGATGGAAATGACCGGCGGTACCGTGCTGGTTCACGGCCCGATCACCAGTTTCAACGCCGCACTCGATTACGATGCGACATTCAGCATCTCCGGCGGCCTGCTGATCGCCGCCGGCAGTTCGCGGATGGCGCAGACGCCGGGATCATCGTCGAGCCAGAATTCGCTGGAAGTCACCTTCGGCACCGACCAAGCGGCCGGGCAGCTTTTTCATATCCAGGGCAGCGGCGGCGAGATCGTGACCTTCGCTCCGGCCAAGGCCTACCGCTCGCTGGTCTTCTCCTCGCCCGAGCTGCATAGCGGCTCAAGCTATTCGATCTACACCGGCGGCAGCTCGACCGGCACCGAGGCCGGCGGTTTGTATGAAGGCGGCAGCTACTCGCCGGGCAGCCTGTATGCCGACTTTACCGTCAACAACACGATTACGGTTGTCGACTGACGAGAAAAGACCGGGCATCAAACACAACACGCTAAAGATGAAAAGGAATGTAAAGCGCGATATTCGGCATGAAGTACACCGCCAGCAGGCATCCGAGCATGATCAGGATAAACGGCCAGACACCTTTGACGACATCCGCGGAGGAGCCGCCTGAGACCGCTTGTATAACGAACAGATTGAGACCGACCGGCGGTGAGATCAACGCGCATTCGATCATGATGACAAAGATAATACCGAACCAGATCGGGTCTATGCCCATCGCACCGAGTGACGGATACAGCACCGGCATCATGATCAGTAGCATGGAAATCGATTCGAGGAAAAACCCCATGATCAGCAGAATTACACAAACGGCAAAGATAAACACACCGACTTCCGTGATGTTCTCGCTGACCAGCATGGAGATATCCTGCGGGATCTGATACAGCGTAATCGCCTTGCCGAACACCTTGGCACCGGCCATGATCAGAAAGATGGTGACCGTTGTTTTCATGGCGCTGACGGCCGAAGCCTTGAGCTTGGCATAGCTGAAGGTGCGCAGCGCCAGCACGATAATCAGCGAGGCCGCCACGCCGATCGCGGCGGATTCGGTCGGCGTGAACACGCCTGTATAAATACCGCCGATAATCACGATCGCCAGAACGACTACCGGCAGGGCGCGGATGCTGGCGTGTTTACGTTCCTGCCAGCTCGCCTTGTCGCTGGGCTGGTAGTTCTTGCCAAAACGCGCATAAAGAAAGCTGTAGACGATAAAGGCGAAGGCCATCAACAAGCCCGGCCCCGCACCGGCGAGAAACAGGTCAACAATGGATTCTTCGGTAATGACGCCATACACGATCATCGGAATGGAGGGCGGAATCAATATACCAAGCGTGCCACCGGCGGCAATCAATCCATAAACAAAGGGCCGGTGGTAACCACGATCGGTCATCTCCTTGATAGCGACGCTGCCAATCGTGGCCGCCGTGGCGACCGAGGAACCCGAGATGGCCGAGAAAATGGTGCAGGAGGTAATCGTGGCAATCGCCAGCCCGCCGGGCCAGTGACCGACCCAGCTCTGCACCGCGCTGAATAAATCCTTACCGACACCACCGTTGAGCAGAATATTCGACATCAGCAAAAACAGCGGCACGGACAGCAGCACAAAACTGTCGAACGAAGAATGAATGGCAAGCGGCGCCATCATTGGAGAAAAATCCGCCAGCAACAGCATGGCGAGGCCGAGGGCGCCGAGCGCAAACGCGACCGGAATACCGATCAGCAACATAAACAACAGGGAAAAAAGAATAAGCGTCAGCGTCATCAGATCGAAATCTCTTCTCTTTCCCGTTCGGCGCCGGCGAACACCAGAAACAACTCGCTGACAGCCTGCACCGCAAGCAGACCGAAACCGACGGGAATAGCACTTTTGGTTGCCCAGAGAGGCAGACCGAGCATACTGGCGGTTGCCGACCCCATGACGACCGACTCCTCCACCAGTTCATAACCATAAAACGCCACAATACAGGCAAACACGGCGACAACCAGCAGCGCCAGACCCTCGGCCAGTCTGGCCGCCGTCGGACCAAGATGATTGATAAGGATATCGATGCGGATCAGCGCGTTGTGTTGCAGCACCCAGCTGGCGCCAAGACAGGTCGCCCAGATCTGACAGAGCAGGGAGATATCTTCCGCCCAGATGGTCGGCGCATGAAACACATAACGCGCCACCACTTCATAGGTAATGATGACGGCGATAAGGCTGAACAGGATAGCCGAAAGCCGCCCGCAGGCGGTCACGATATGATAGTTCAGGCGCACCCAGCGCGAGGGATGGGCGGCCCGCCAGGGGATCAGCCCGGCAGACTCCACTTCATTGTGGGACATGATACGAATCTCTTTTCTTTAAACGCGGAAACGCCAGGGGCGGCTATGCCACCCTTGGCATTTTCCGGTTGATCGCAAAAACTCAGAGGCCCTTGGCGGCATCCACAACCTGCTGACCCAGCGGGCCTGCATTATTGAGGAAGTTCTCCAGTACGGGCTGGGTTTTTTCACGCCAGACGGCGACGTCTTCATCACTCAGGTGAACCACCGTCATTTTTGATTCGGCATCGGCGATCGCTTCACTTTCGAGCGTCTGGATTTTCTCGCGCAGCTGTTTTTCGACTTTACGCGCCGCCGCGGTGAGTATTTCCTGCTGCTCGGCCGTCAGTGACTGCCAGGTCTTTTCGTTGATGATGGTCAGAAACTCGATGTCCGCGTGATTGGTCAGCGTGAGATAATCCATCACCTGATAAAGCTTGCGCGGACCCACGGCGGTCACGCCCGTCATGCCGGCGTCAACGGTGCCGCGCTGATAGGCGAGAAACTGCTCGGAACCGGCCATGGAAGTCGGCGCCGCGCCAACGGCTTTGGCAAACTCACCGAGCGTTTTACCAAAGACCCGGACCTTCATGCCTTCCATGTCGGCCGGGCGCTTGACCGGCTTGTTTTTGGAAAGCAGCGCAACGCCACCATAAGCCTGCCACCAGAGCGGGCGGGCGCCGGTCTTGAGAATCTCGGCGTCGAGCAGTGAACGCACCGGGCTGTCCGGCGTGGTGGCGGCATCGACCTTGTCGGTGCTGGGGAACATAAACGGTACATAGAACACATCGACGGCGGGGATTGTTCCGGCCAGCTGGGTCAGGCTGAGAACACCCATTTCGATGGCGCCGGAAGTGACGGCCTGGTGAACCTCACTGTCTTTGAAAAGCTGGGCGGCCGGAAAAATATTGATGTTGAGATCGCCGCCGCTGCTGCTCTCCACTTCGTTTTTAAAGTCGACGAGGTTTTGCCCGAGGTGATGCGTCAAGGGCAGTTGCAAGGTTACCCGCAGCGTGGTCTCGGCCACGGCGGGCAATGCCAGAGTCAAAGCGGCGAGCAAAACGCCCGTACGGAAGATGTTTCCTGATTTCATGATTGTTTCCTGTTATAGATTATGACTGTCAAGTTGTATTACGAGAGTTACTAATCACCGTGCTCATTAGTATGGGGTCAGGTCCCGCGCCTGTATCCTACGTGGATTCCTCACATTGCGCCATCAACGCCTGCACTGCGGGCGACAACGGCCGCGTTTCGGTTCTCGGTCCGGCTTTGCTTACCTGGCCGGGTACGTCATGACCGAGCAGCGCCGGC
>JAGRHW010000261.1 GCA_020444765.1 Gammaproteobacteria bacterium
GTGAGGGCATTTTGCATGTGTTCATGCCGCCCTGCACGCACCTGGAACACTATCTCGATCTGGTTGCGGCGATCGAGTTGACCGCCGAGAACCTTGCGATACCCGTGCGGCTCGAAGGCTATACGCCACCGAAGGACAGCCGTATCGATCAGTTCCAGATCACGCCGGACCCTGGCGTCATCGAAGTCAATATCCATCCGGCCCGAAGCTGGCAGGAGCTTGAGAACAATACGCATATTCTGTATGAAGAAGCGCGCCTGGTGCGCTTGGGCACGGAAAAATTCATGCTCGACGGCCGTCACGGCGGAACCGGCGGCGGCAACCATGTAACGCTGGGCGGGCCGACGCCGTCGGACAGCCCCTTGCTGCGCCGTCCGGATCTGTTACGCAGTCTGGTTTCTTACTGGCAGAATCATCCAGGCTTGTCTTATTTGTTTTCCGGTTTGTTTATCGGACCGACCAGTCAGGCGCCGCGCGTCGATGAGGGGCGTGACGACCGGCTCTACGAGATGGAAATAGCGTTCTCGCAGGTGCCGCCGGGTGAGGTGGCGCAGCCCTGGCTGGTCGACCGACTGATGCGTAACCTGTTGACCGACATTACCGGCAACACGCACCGCTCGGAATTCTGCATCGACAAACTTTATTCGCCGGACTCCTCGAGCGGCCGTCAGGGCCTGCTGGAATTCCGGGGTTTTGAAATGCCGCCCCATCCGCAGATGAGTCTGGTGCAGATGCTGCTGCTGCGGACACTGGTCGCGCGCTTCTGGAAAGAGCCGTTTACCCGTCCGCTGATCCGCTGGGGTACAGAGTTGCACGATCGTTTTATGCTGCCGCATTTTGTACAAAGTGATGTGGCGGATGTCGTCAAGGATCTGCAATCGTCCGGTTACGACTTCAAACTCGACTGGCTGGACCCGTTTCTGGAATTCCGCTTTCCGCATTACGGCACGATCAATATCGGCGATATCCAGATCGATCTGCACTGGGCGATCGAACCCTGGCATGTGCTGGGGGAAGAGATTACCAATATCGGTACGGCCCGCTTTGTCGACTCGTCGGTCGAGCGGTTGCAGGTTCGTGTACGTGGTCTGAGTGGCTCACGCTATACCGTAAGCTGTAACCGGCTGCCGTTGCCGCTCAGAAACACCGGCGTCAAGGGTGAGTATGTGGCCGGCGTCCGTTACCGGGCCTGGAATCCGCCATCGGGGCTGCATCCGACGATCGGCGTGCATACGCCGCTGGTGTTTGATCTGGTTGATACCTGGAATGGCCGGTCGATCGGTGGCTGCACCTATTATGTGTCGCATCCCGGCGGACTGTCTTACGATGTTTATCCGGTCAATGCCGTGGAAGCCGAATCACGGCGGGTCAGCCGTTTTTGGGATTACGGTCATACCCAGGGTGCGATGGACTTTCTGCCGGCGACCACGGGGCAGTTCAAGCGTACGCTGGAAGCCGGCGGCAGTCCGGAGGGAACCCGTTTTTCCCTGGAGCAGAACATCTCTCCCGAATTCCCCTATACGCTCGATCTGAGGCGTTTTTCAGCACCATGACAAGGAGGCGATTATTGCCAACCCGCGGTACCGGATCGGTTATGATTAAATATCTGTTACGTCAGTTTTTTTCTGGAGCCGCGATTGCCAAACCCTGCAACACCGGATTCGCTGAAAAGCGCACCTTATAATGAAATGCTGTCCGAGAACGGGGAGATCCGGCCACACTGGCAGGCCTTGTATCAAGCCCTGACCAACGGAGGCCCGCTCACCTTAAAGCAGCTCGGTGCCTTGTCTGAGCGGTTGTTGCGCGGGGATGGCGCGAGCTACAGTATTCATGGCGATACCGACGGCCTGCACCGGGCCTGGCCACTCGATGTGGCACCGTTGTTATTGCAGCAGGCAGAGTGGCTGCAGCTCGAACAGGGGATCATCCGTCGGGCGCGTTTGCTGGACCTGATGCTGAAGGATATTTACGGCCCGCAACGCCTGATTCGCGAAGGTATCATCCCGGCCAATTTGATTTTCGGGCATCCGGGTTATCTGCGGTCCTGGGTCGGCGCAAGCAATCCCCGGCAGCAGCAACTGACGGTTTACGGGCTCGATATGGCGCGGACCGGTGACGGACGCTTTCATGCGATCAGCGATCGTACCCAGAACCCCTCGGGCACGGGCTATGCGCTGGAGAACCGGATCGTCATGGCGCGGGTTCTGCCGGAGCTGTTCAAGGACTCCCACATTCTGCGCCTGGCGCAATATTTCAGCGCCTTGCGTGAAACACTGGTCGAGCTGGCGCCGGAAGGTCGCGAAAACCCCTGTATCGTGCTGTTGACGCCGGGATCGCGTAATGAAACCTATTTCGAGCAGTCTTTTATCGCCCGTTACCTTGGAATCTCCCTGGTTGAGGGGCAGGACTTGTATGTCAGCAAGGGCCATGTCTGGTTACGCTCACTGACCGGTGAGGAAAAAGTTGATGTAATCATCAGGCGTGTCGATGATGATTATTGCGATCCTCTTGAGTTTCGGGGCGAATCCCTGCTGGGGGTCGCCGGGATTACCGAAGTCGCCCGCCGCGGTAATGTCAGTATCGTCAATCCGATTGGCGCCGGCGTGCTGGAAAATCCGGCGCTGTTTCCATATCTGGATGCGGTGGCGCGGTATTTTGCCGAGCCCGAGCCAACACTTCCACAGGCGGAAACCTGGTGGTGCGGAGAGCCGCAGCAGTGCGATCATGTGCTTAAAAACCTGCCACAGATGGTTATCAAACCGATCTGGAGGCGTAATGATGTCAGAACCAGAATCGGCGCTTATCTTGACGAAGCCGGTCTCGACGCACTACGCCGCGAGATTCGCGCCACCCCCGAAAACTGGGTGGCGCAAAATCAGTTGCAGCTGTCTGAGGCGCCCTGTAGCGGTCCCGCGGGCCTTGAACAACGCGGCTTGATATTGCGCGGCTTTGCGGTCGCTCACGATACCGGTTACACGGTGATGGCGGGTGGACTGACCCGGGTCAGCAGCGATTCCGTGGAAGGCTTGGTTTCCAACCAGATCGGCAGTCTCAGCAAAGACACCTGGATTGTTTCTTCTGACAAGGAAACCCAGACCAATCTCTGGCTGCATCCGCAGCACAAGCTGCATGAATCCGCGCCGGAACGCCTGGTCTATGGTCGCAGTGCCGATAATCTGTTCTGGATGGGGCGCTATATCGAGCGCACCGACATGGGTTTGAACCTGCTGGCGTTTATCGGCCGCAGCCCCGGGCTGGTACCGGCCAATGCTGTTTTTCCCTGGCCGGCCGGTGAGACAAAACCCTTCATGCTCGGTTTGCTGACCGAGTTGAGCTATACCTACCCCGGCTTTACCAGTCCCGACAATTACCGGGATATACAGGCGGTTACCCGGGAGCTGAGGGATTTCTGCACAAATGCCGATCGGATCGGCAGTCTGGCCAATAATGCAACTCAACTGGTTAACGCCGCGAAAAGAATCCTTAGCCTGCTCTCCACCGAGCAACGACGTGTTGTCGGGCAGCTTGAAAGCACCGTGCAGGGCTTGCAAAATATTGATTTTTCCGGTGCCGTGTTTCAGACCGCCGAGCTTGGCCGACTGAAGGATCAGATACTGGCCATGCACTGCCTGATCGACCAGAGCATGATCCGCGGGCTGGCCTGGAGGTTTCTTGACATGGGCCGTCGCTTTGAGCGCGCACTTGCATTGCTGCGCCTTAAAAAGCTGATGCTGGTTCAGCCATCATCCATCGATGCGGATCGCGAGCAACTGGACGCGTTGCTCCTGATTACCGACAACGAAGTCAATTATCAGCAACGATACGCGGCCCAGGCGATGATTGACCGGGTTCTTGATCTGTTGTTGCTTGAAGTAACTAACCCGCGATCGGTTGCTTATCAGGTCAAGCGTCTGGTCGAACATCTGGAAAGCCTGCCGGTGCGCGAGGCCAGCCGGGTGATGCGTTCCGAGGAGCGCCTGGTTATCGAGGCCAACACACAAATACGGCTGGCCAATTCCCTGGAATTGGGTATGGTTGATGAAACCTCGGGGCAGAGGGAAAATCTGAATGAATTGGTGACGGAGTTGCAAAATAAGCTGATTCAATCATCCCAGTCCGTCGCCAATCAGTATTTCACCCGCATTACCGCAAAGCAACAGACTTTATCGCCGGTGATTCCATGAAATACAAGATCAAGCATATAACCCGGTATTTCTACGAGTCCGATGTTGTCTATTCGCATAATCAATCGCATTTGATACCCCGCAATACACCTTATCAGAACTGCCTGACGCATGAATTCGAGATCAATCCGCACCCGGATGACCGAGCTACACGTATCGACGTTTTCGGCAATCTGGTTGCCTATTTTTCGCTGCAAATCCCTCATCGGGAGTTTACGGTAAGCAGTTCCAGTGTCGTGGATGTTGCCGAGCCCGATGAGCCGGACACGGAGTTTAGCGGACTAACGCTGGAAAATGTCCAGGCCCTGATGCAGCAGCAAGCGGACCCGGAAACGAGGCTGGCTGCGGATTTTGTGCTGGACTCCCCGTTTGTCAAACGAACCGGGGACCTATATAACTATGCAAGCCCGGTACTCAGGCCGGAGCAGCCGCTGCTTGTGGCCGTTAATGAACTGATGCGTAAAATCTTTACGGAGTTTGAGTTTGATCCGGGTTTTACCGATACGGCTACTCCGCTGGAATCGGTCCTGCTGCACAAGCGCGGTGTTTGTCAGGACTTTGCGCACCTGGCCATAGCCTGTCTGCGCTCTCATGGTCTGGCGGCGCGTTATGTCAGCGGCTATCTGGAAACGGAACCGCCACCGGGGCAGCCGAAACTGGTCGGAGCGGATGCTTCACATGCCTGGTTCGCGGTTTATCTGCCGGGCGCAGGCTGGCTTGGCTTCGATCCAACCAACAATATCGTGCCCATGGGCCGTCATATCACGCTGGCCTGGGGGCGAGACTATACCGATGTGACGCCGCTCAAGGGCGTTATCTATGGTGGAGGCAGGCACAGTATTAACGTCTCCGTGGATGTGTCAGCCGTTCAGGATTGACTGTAACCAGTACAGACATAATCCCTATTCCTGCGCAGGATGGGGCCAACAGCGTGCTGTCGGTGGAGGTGCTGGATCCCCGACAAAAGCATTCGGGGATGACGAATTGGTTGCATTGAGTGTGTTGGTTAGCCCGTCATTCCCACGCAGGCGGGAATCCAGCTGCGGA
>JAGRHW010000262.1 GCA_020444765.1 Gammaproteobacteria bacterium
GAGGGCTTCTTGAGACCAATATTTCCTTGGGGCACCAATAGGCAAATGATCAATTTCCGAAGCAACTCCAATAAAAGCTAGAAAATCTTTATCGTCTTCAGGTAAGCCGATCTTAAACCTTAACGAAGACAACTCGATTGCACCCTCAAGATAGTGGATAGAGCCATCGAGCATGCCGCTTGCAACTTCCGCGGCACGCTTTCGTTTTTTCTCGACGTATTCTTCGTGACTCATTTTCATAGGATGCTTAACAGTTTTAATCACCGACACAAAGTCGCCTATTTCCATGTCGGTCTATCCCAATTTCCGGGCAAAAACCGACATACAATTTTTTCAACATAATCAGAATTTTAGTACAAAACGACGGAGTTTGAAGTGGAAATAGTCCGACATGATGTCGCTTTCTTTCTCACAGAGGAGGCTCTACTGGAACTTAGGCTGGATTTATTCTTTTCCTTGTCAAAACAAGCGACTATGGGAAGATTTATATATTCGACTACAAAAAAATAGTCCGACAGTCGGACTATTTGCATGTCGGGCTATTCCTGTATTCCGTTTAACGAAGTGAAATCGCTGACGTAAAAATACTGCCATAAGCAGCCTCAACCGTGTGTCGCCAAAAACCCCTCCAGCCCTTCAACTTTATTAGTCCGGCTCGCGCTTGACACACGATCCAGCCTAAGGCTTGAGTTCGTCTATCCTGTCGGTTCGTTCCCAGGGCAGGTCGAGTTCGGGTCGGCCCATGTGGCCGTAGGCGGCGAGATTGCGGTAGAAGCCGTCAGGCTTTTTTTCGCCTGGCAGTTTATGCAGGCCGAAGTTGCGGACGATGGCGCCGGGGCGGAAGTCGATTACTGAGCGGACGCGCTCGGCCAGTTGTTGTTCGTCGATTTGGCTGGTGCCGAAGGTGCGGATTCTCAGACTTACAGGCATGGCACTACCGATGGTGTAGCTGAGTTGTATTTCGCATTCGGCGGCGAGTCCGGCGGCGACGATGTTCTTTGCGGCATAACGCGAAATATAGGCACCGATGCGGTCGATACGCCACGGGTCCTTGCCGCTCAAGGCTGCGCCGCTTTGTCGCGAGTAGCTGCCGTAGCTGTCCATGCTGGTTTTGCGGCCGGTCAGGCCGGAGTGCGCGGAGGGGCCGCCGCCGATAATGATGCCTTCGGGGTTGACGGAGATCATGGTTTTTTCGTCGTGCGGGCAGGCTTCCTTTTTAAGCACGGGTTCGATGACGTGTTTATTGAGATCGCTGCGCAGTTGTTCGATATCAACAGCATCGCTGTCCTTACGGCTGGCCACGAGATTAAGGCTGTGAATTCTGGCAGGCTTACCGGACTTGTATTCTATGCCGACCTGGGTTTTGCCGTCGGGCAACAGATAAGGCAATGCCTTCAGCACTTTTGCCGAATCGAGCTGCGCGGCAAGCCGGTGCGCAAGCGAGATCGGCAGGGGCATGAGTTCCGGCGTCTGGTCGCAGGCGTAACCGAACACCGTCACCTGATGTTTGGAGGTGATCCGGCCCAGCGCCGCATCGTCCAGCGTGTCGATATCCAGGGTGCGGTAATTTTTTTCCGTATGGTCTTCAAAACTGGTCATGATGGTGCAGTTTTCCGCATCGAAAACATCCGGCGGATAAGCGGCCTGGGCCAGTGTTTTTCGGGCAATCGCCGATACATCAACCTCGGCCCTCGAGGCATAATGCGCTGAGACAAACAGGATTCCGCTGGCCAGCGCGCATTCCGCGTCGACACTCGAATCGGGGTCGCCCGCCATAAAGTCGTCGACAATGGCATCGCTGATCTGATCGCAGAGTTTGTCCGGGTGACCGGCGGTTACCGACTCGGACATAAAGACGATTTCCTCATTCATAGCTTGTCCCCTTGATAGGATCACCGGCAAGGATCGGCCGCGTCGGTTTGCTGAACTCGTTTATCAACAACGGAGCAATCACGCTGCCTGCGGTTACCAGCAGGTCCGCCGCATTCAGCGGCGTTGTTCCGAGCAAGCGCCGCGCACCCGGCAGCACACTGACCAGCGCCTGCAAACCGCCCATGCCCAGAATCGCCTTGATCAGATGCGGATTGGCCGGCAGCTTCTGCCCGCCGAACAAAGTGCGATAGGTCGAGCGGGAACTCATCGCATGCGCCAGCTCGTTGATGGTCAGCGTGTTGAATGCCAGCGTGCTGGCCTCTGCGCCCGCGCCGTAACGGCGCACACCATAATAATAAGCGCCAAGCGTGCCGAGGCCAATGGTGGCCGACTCAAACGTCATCCGCATCAGATCCTTTTTCTCCATGATCGATTCCTGCGGATCGCGCGGGTTTCTCTGCATGACGCCCGGTTCGGCCGGTTCCAGCGCAAGCGCCAGCCCCGGAAAAATATCCGTGACCAGATTGATCCACAACAACTGCATCGGGTTCATCGGTTCGCGATTGCCGATCGCAATTCCGGCCAGCATGACTTCGATCTCGGTCAGATTGGTCGAAACCATAAAATGAATCATCTTGCGGATATTGTCGTAGATGGTTCTGCCCTGACGAATGGCCGTGGTCATGGATTGAAGGTTGTCGTCCTCCAGAATGATATCCGATACGTCTCTGGCGACATTACTGCCACTGCCGCCCATCGCCACGCCGATATCGGCGGCCTTCAGCGCCGGGCCGTCGTTGATGCCATCACCGGTCATCGCCACGATATAGCCGGCGCTTTGCAGGGCCTGGACGATTTGCAGCTTGTGCGCGGGGCTTACCCTGGAAAATACATGCACGTCCCTGGCGAGTCCGGCCAACAGTTTCGGGTCGAGGTTTTCCAGCCCGGTGGATTCCAGAACCTTTAGCGGCTTGTCACCGCTCAGCCCCAGTTGTTCGCCTATCGCTCTGGCCGTCGCGCTTTGATCGCCGGTGATCATGATGGTCGCGATACCGGCCCGGTGGTAATCGGCAATCAACGCATCCATGCCCGGTCGCATCGGGTCGGCCATGCCGGTCAGGCCCAGCCAGACCAGGCCGCTCGGATCGGACGGAATTTCCGCCGTCTCCGACTCAAGACAGGCCGCGCCGAGCACCCGCAGCGCCCTGGCCGCCATCAGTTCGTTTTCTTCGAGAATCTGCTTGCGCATGCGCTCGGTCAGGCGCACTTTTTTACCGCCCCGCCATTGATGACTGCACATCGCCAGCACCTTGTCGGGGCTGCCCTTGACCGCCAGAAAAAAAGCACTTTCGGCCGGCTGATGCAATGTGCACATATAGGGCCGGCCTTCGGCACGGTATTGCGTTTGCACCAGGGGATATTCATCACGCAGACCGACTATATCGATGCCCGACTCCATCGCCATTTGCACCAGGGCTTTTTCAGTCGGCGATCCGTCAATATCAACACCGGCACCGGTCTTGACGACCGTGGTCTCACTGCACAGGCAGACGACCTGCCAGAGTTTCAGTAACGCCTCGGGCCTCGGCGCTTTTGCCGATGGTTCTTCACAGACCAGCTCATTTTCTTGTACCACAAGCCTGTTACCACCGCTGAATACCGAAACGACCGCCATACGATTCATGGTCAGCGTACCGGTTTTATCCATGCAAAAGACCTGCACGGAACCCAGCGTTTCCACCGCATTCAGGTGACGAACCGATACATTGCGCCGGCGCATGTCGGCGATGCCCATCGCCAGTACCGTGGTCGAAACCGCCGGCAGGCCTTCTGGCACGGCAGCGACCGCCAGCGAAACCGCGGACTTTAGCATCGGCAGCCAACCATGACCACGCAACACGCCGATCGCAAATACGCCGGCGCAGACCCCGCCGCTGATCAGCGCCAGTTGCGTGCCCATCTGGCCGAGCTGCCGCTGCATCGGTGTTTCCGGTGCTTCGGCATCGCCGACCATGGTCTGGATTTGTCCGAGTTCGGTCGCCACACTTGTAGATACAACCACGCCACAACCACTGCCGCCGGTGACGTGCGTGCCCATATAGGCCATATTGAGTCGGTCCGCCAGCGGCGTGCTTTCCTCGGCATTGAAGCCATGGTTTTTGGCGACCGGCAGACTTTCGCCGGTCAGGGCGGATTCATCAATGGTCAGATTATTCGAGTCCAGCAGTCGGATATCGGCGGCGATATAACTGCCGGGCGTGAGCAATAACACATCCCCGGGCACAATCATTTCTATCGGGATCAGCGAAACCAGCGAGTCACGCAAAACATTGACTTCGGTAACGCCGCTTTTCGCCAAAGAGCTGATCGTCTTCTCGGACTCGCGTTCGGTAACAAAACCGATGGCGGCATTGATCAGCACCACGCCGAGAATCACCAAGGCGTCGACCGTGCCGCCGGTCAACACCGAAATCAATGCCGACACGCCCAGCATCGCGACCGGCGCGCTGGAAAACTGTTCTAATAAAATAAACAGATCGGAACGCCGTTCGGCAGCGGTCAGGCTGTTACGGCCATAGTATTGCAGGCGCTTGTTGACTTCATCCAGGACCAGCCCGCTGTCGATATCGACTGCGAGCTTTTCAAGCACCGCCTTGATATCCTCGGCATGCCAGTTGACAAGCGCCTGAGGATTTATCGCTCCCGGTCGGGGTTCGTCAGGCCCGGCAGCAGCCTTGCCTCTGGCGTGCAACCAGGGGAAAAGGTCAGCGGTTCGCAACAGACCAATGTAGTTGCGCAGCAAATCCACTAGCTGCTGTCGCTGCCTGGATGATTTACCCCGTGGCCTGACGGTTTTCGGCACTTCCTCGGCAAAGCAGGCTTCGACCAGTTTTGCGATTTCGTCCAGCGACCGCTCTCTTGGAAAAATCAGCAACACCCGCCCGGTCAGGACGCTGGCCTTGATCGTGCGAAAGACATTGGTTTCCGCCAGGCGGCTTTCAAGTTGCGCTTTCGCAGAGGGGTTTCGATACAGTCCCGCGACTTCAAACCTCACCCGGCCGGGCACGGCCGCATGGACCGACTTGACGAAGTCAGCGCAGGCCTCTGAATAATCAGCTTCTGACATACCGCTCTACGCCAAAACTGCTTACTTCGATGTTGCGCTGGTTTTCTTTGCAGCAGTTTTCTTGGCAGCAGTTTTCTTGGCAGCAGTTTTCTTGGCAGCAGTTTTCTTGGCAGCGGTTTTCTTGGCGGCAGTTTTCTTGGCGGCAGTTTTCTTTGCGGCGGTTTTCTTTGCG
>JAGRHW010000263.1 GCA_020444765.1 Gammaproteobacteria bacterium
TCAAATTTTTTATCAAGGGATATGAACTGAAGTTGTTCGACGCTTATAGATCCATAAGATAAGTATTGCGTGTCACCAAAGGTCGTTTTGGAAAAAAAGGAGGAGCTATCTCTTTCTCCGGCTTGGCCGAATTGTTCGAAGTTTCCGTTTCCTAACTGATCAACAAAATCTTCAAGTAAAAGCGGGCTTGTGCGTTTGTTTTGACTGGCTGGTACAACGTAGCCACGTATTAAACCTGTTACTGATGCTAATACCTTCTCCAGGTTGCTTTTTTTGGCGTAGTGAATATCAAAGGCTTGTTCCCGGAACAGATGATGACGAACACAGTTCTGGCTGATATAAAGAGGTGTTTTTTTGAAGTCTATATCCGTTGGCTCTTTACGATATTTGTATCCGGTATCTTTTACTTTTCCGGACAAATTGGAGTAGCCTCTCAGCTTCGGCATGGTGTGGTTGTCAACTGTTGTTCCATTCTCTTGGGCTAGATTGGTCGGTCCATTCCAATTCACAACTCCATGCCCTAGTGCCTTGATCTTAAAATCGACACTTTTGATTCCGGTGATTTTTTCCATCTTAATATTCCTCTGCTGTTTGTAGTTGGATCATTGAAATTGCGCCAATAGGTTGTTTTTGGCCTATGGCATAGTAAACGGCGTATGGGTGGCGTTGAGACTCTCCCCCCACTTTCTGCAAGTCTTCTGGTGTGTAGCTAAGATAAACAGGTGTTTCGGGGTTTCTTGCCTCGTTGAGGAGCACCTTGTCGTTATAGGATTTTTTCACATCGGCTATGTTATGGTGTTTCTTTGCCATGTGAGCCAATAAATTCTGGCGGCTGTTTTCATATCCCAGAATCGCCTTCACGGGATAGGTCAGGTTTGCTTCAAAGTTTGTGGGTACGTAGGCGTAGCTGCTTTCCCATTCGCAATTCTCCTGTTCATCAATACTGCAAACTGCCATCTGGACGAAACGACTGTCACCTCGCAGTGAGCTTTTTGGAATCTTGACTTTTTTATCTTTCGGTAATTTTCTATTCGGAAAGGAAATGGGCTCGTTTAATTGATCACCGATCAGTTGGACACCTTTCTTCAGAGCATTGATCAGATCCTGCTCAATTACGTCCAGGTAGTGGTCGCTTTGATAAAATTCACGGTAGATCTGATAAATCTCTGAGAGCTTGACGGTTTTTTTATCCGCCAATTTATCTTGCAGACAGTCATACCACGCCTTGGCGCTTTGGAAACTGTTTAAGCTCGCAAGAAATTTTGCGCACGCGCCGGTCTGCTTGCCCGTCTTGACAATGGTTTCTGGTATGGCAGTAATATAGACATTGGGCGCCGTATTTTTACCAAAGCGATCAAGACGCCCTAGTCGCTGTAACCAGTTTTCAGCGAGTGTCAGTTCCGTAATCATGCGATCAGATGAGATATTCAACGAAGCCTGGACGATTGGCCCGGATCGGAGAACATCATATCGCCTTGATCCATTGAGCCTGAAACTCTCAAACACCTCATCGAACAATTTTTTCTTGTCATCTTTCTTGTATTTGGAATGGATTAAAATGCCATTCTCATTGCCCTGATGCCGGATAAAGCTCTTTTGTGCAGTGATAGCGGTATTGCTGATGACAAAGGTGTTTTCAGGCTGCGATTGATAAAAGGGGTTGGAATCGTCCTGTTTGGTTTCATCGAAGGAGGTAAACTGTATGCCGTATTCACTTTGATTAAAGCTCGCAATACTTTTAACTTCTTCTTCGTCGATATCCAGTAACTCCCGGAGAAAGAAATAATTGGGTGTAGCGGATACCAATAAGGCTCTCGCGTTTTCCCCTTGAAGCTTTTTGCACTCAACCAGTTCGGCGAATAGCAAATTGAATGCAGGCATGTTGATGTATTCATGGAATTCATCGAAGACCACGTGAGCCTGAATGTATTGAATCAGGCCAGTGATTTTATTGTGTGTGGTAACTGTATTGATAATCTGATCTATGGTGGTAATCACCACGTCACCGGAAAACTCTTCACCTTCTGGCGTCGCAATTGGCAGGCCTCCATGTTGATAGATCAGTTTATGCTCCCCGGTGTTGATTTCTATCTTTGTGTTGGGCAAATACTCCTTGCTGGTCAGGTCATTAATCAATCCCAAACATACTTGGACTCTGGGGCAAATCCATATGATTTTACGGGCATTTGTGTTAGCGGCCCATTCAAGTGCAATCTTGGTTTTCCCGCAACCGGCCGGACCTTGGAGTATGCTGATGTGCGCAACATCTTGTAACTCTTTTGCAGTTTGCGACTGCGCCTCATTCCTTTCAGTTTGAGCATTGGCGTTTTCCGTAAATGCTCGCAGACAAGCTTCAATGTCAGCGGTCAGGCCTCTTCCTTGAATAAGTTTTTCTTCCAGCAGTGTGTGTAACGTGCCTTCTTCTATATGCTCATTGAGGGCTTCCTTGCTTATGGATGAAACAAGTCGGTCAGCCTGAATGACAGCCGCTCTCACTAAGTTGTTTTTAGCATTTCTTAATATTTCTGACCGATAATCATCAAGGTTTTCATTCGTATAATAATCTTTGTACCTTGGAAGCTCGGATTTTTGTAGTTCTCTTTTTGCCGCTTCTTCCACGGAGTCGATATATAAGTCAAGTTTCGGTAACGCATCGTCATATTCAATCGCCATATCATTGACGGCTTGTATTATTTGGTTGAAGGCACAAAGAAACTCATTCTTTTCTGTGTTAAACAGATTAATCCCCAGTTTTGAGTTGATTCCAAATAAGTCCTTTATTTCATTTTCTGACTTGCGAAAAGGTCTGGCGTGGTGCCAGTAAATCGCATGCGCAATACGTTCAATACTCGCCTGATTGAACTTTTCTTTTCCTTTTGCCAGATGGAATAGTAGAAGCGAGATTTCATTGTGTCGCGAGTGTTTTTCGAACCAGCCTTTCCCTGACTTTTTATCAATATGTTGCCCATCCTCTGGAAGCTCCTCAACAAGCTTGGTTCTTGTCTTATCCAGAATCCACTTTTGAAATTCCGGGTCAATTTTCCCGGGATCGTGTCCACAGCCTGATGTGTAAGCAACCTCAGCAAGAACCTCTTCATCTGCAAAAAATGTCTGAATAATCTGGCGTGCGATGTAGCCAACTGCAAATAGATGCTGATCAAGCGGTTGCTTTTTAGTATTTGCGTAATACGTTTTGATATTGATTTCTATGTCATCCATTTTTATCACATTGATTTGATTCGTATAATTAACTGGCACATAGCCTTCGGTATTAAACTTGTCCTGATTGCCGACGATCCAGTGCAGCTCGGTTCTGCTTCTGCTGCGAATCCAGTGACAACTCACCGCCGTGTTCTTGCTCGCCGTTCGCCGCAATAACTTCTTCACGGCCTGCAAACCCTCATTGGTAATCACCGTTTGCCAGGTTCGATCACCGATGCGGTTGGCGAAGGCGTCGAGCACGCGGCGGGTTTTGGGCAGGGCTTTCTTTTCGCATTGGGAGATGAAGGTGACCATCATGGCTCGGGGTTCTCCCAATCGGTTTTCAGCGCAATGGCTTTGACCTGATCGAACATAAACTCAAGCGCCTTATGCTGGGTGAAGTTTTGCAGGCATTGCTGGCGGAATTCCTGTTCAGTCGCGCCTTCCTTGGCGCAGATAAAGGCCCACGGCAGGATCAGGGTGTCTTTGACCAGATCGGCGACATCGAACACCAGCGCGCCGCGTCGGGTTTTGCCGTGCATGACGGCGAAGCCGTGCGGAATCCCGAGCACCCACAGCGTCGTGGCGGCGAGTCCATAAGCTAGGTAATTGCCGTGGTTGAGGAATTCATTGGCCTTGTCGGTGGCGGCGTGATCGCGGACAAAATCGCCTTGTTTGGTTCGGCTGGCGGCGATTTTGTAGAGCTGTTTGGTGAGCTGCGCTTCCGTCAGCAGAAGGTGATTCACGTCCGGTGATTGTTGGAATTTCCCGGTAAAACCGGTGATCGCACGTTCGATATCCGCATCATCCGCGTGGAAACCTTCGTTTTGCAGGTCACGGTCTTTTGACCAGACACCGAGCAGAAAATCGAGTCGCCGTTGCTGAAAGTATTTAGCCGCTTGCAGGCGTTTGTTGTCATCGAACCAGAAGCTCAACCAGCCCTGTATATATTCGGTCGGCCGATATTCACTCTGCGGCGACAGCCATTCGATTTCATTCGCCATCAACAGGGGCGTGCCTCCCCCGCCGCAAAAGCCGACCAGCACCCCGGCCGACGCCAGCATGCGCATGGCCGCCTGGGTAATCGAAGTGCCGGTGCCAAGGAGCAGGCAGGTGGTATTCGCAATGGGAATATTCCAGTACTGTTTCTCGACCGATTCTTCGGTGAGATACAGCACCCGCCCGCTTTTCTGCATCACGCGGCACTTTTCGAGGTAATAGATGTTGGCCCGCTTGGAATGGAGGATGGCTTTGAGATCAGTCAGTTGTTCCACTGCACACCTTTACCTGCTTCGGTTTAACACTTTATGAATATCCATTTTTTAGAACATGTCGTTCATAAAATCAAAAATCTTGTCTGCTCCATTACCCTAAAAAGTACGCTAAAGTAGTTCGCCCTAAAAGATTGCTATGACCTCAGCATCGCTGGGTCCAACCTACGGGTGTTCCGAGCAATGCGAGACAACACAGTTGTTTCATTTTTGAAGCAGATACTATGAACGTCCTGGCTGAACCGTGCTGGATCATCGCTCCAGCTCTCAAAACGCTTTTAGACTGGGGCCACTTTCGATTAAAAAAATTTACTAAAATAGTGGGGTAGTCAAAACCCAAAGCGTAAGCAACTTTGCTGGCTCTTTGCTCCTCAGCAGTCGAAAGCGTTGACAAAAACTTCTGTGTAACGGACTGAGTACCCTTCAGCGACGGGCACAAAAACAAAGGAGAAACCATGAGATTTCGTACCGTGCAGCGGTTCGCCCTATTCTGCGTCAGCCTGTTGCTGGCAGCGGCCGTTCACGCCCAGGCCGTGACGACGGAAATGACGCCAGGCCGGGAAGGCGTGCCAGTGGAGGATACTGCGCGCCCCGCTGTGGACACGGAACCAGGCGGTACTGCAATCAGCAACCCCGTCCCCAACGACACGACCCGGGAAGACGTTCTTTTCGACGGCGGAGAGCTATCCGGTCAAGCC
>JAGRHW010000264.1 GCA_020444765.1 Gammaproteobacteria bacterium
CCCTGCGGATTGTAAACGAGCTCCAGATTCAGCCCGCTGCCTTCGATGCCATAACCGAGCGCATTCAGGCGGCGCAGTCCCCGGATGCTCTTTTCGTAGACGCCGTCACCGCGTTGTGCATTGACATTATCCTCCAGATAACAAGGCAGGGAAGCGACCACATCCACACCGGAACCGGCAAGATAATCGGCAAGATTTTCCTGGCCCGGCTCGAAAAGCACCGTCAGATTGCAACGATCGATAATCCGGCAACCGGCTCTTCTGCCCGCCTCGACCAGCGGCCGGAACTGCTCGTGCAGCTCCGGCGCGCCACCGGTCAGATCCAGTGTATGCACGTCAGAGTGTTCGAGAAATGCGATAATCTGCCCGGCCGTTTTTGCATCCATCATCTCCTTACGTTTCGGCCCGGCGTTTACATGGCAATGCAGACAGCTCTGGTTACAGTAATAGCCAAGGTTTACCTGCAAAACTTCCAGCCGCTGCCGACGAATCTGTGGAAAATCGGTTTTTTTCAGCAAATGAAGGGTTGGATGCACAAATCTTTCTCCCTGCTTGATAAATTGAACGTCATGGAATTAGGATTTTATCAGAGCCAGGAATCGTCAATAAATCGGCCCTTGGGCGATACACTGAGATCCGCTGGTGGTCTCACCATCGGCTTGGACCGGAAAACACTGTTTAGTTCCGCGGACAACTACAACTACGGACGCAATCGGAATGATTCGTAAAACGCCGGTCAGTCACCCATCGACTGATTCCAAACGGTTTGAAGGCGTCCTGTATAAATCCGTTATAATGGGCATAAAATCCAACCAGGTCTTACCACCGATGCAGTGTTTTGTTTACCGCAGCTTGAAGAAAAACGGACTTTATATCTACCTGTCGCAGCAGGACGATTTTGAAAAAATTCCGGACGCCGTGAAAAACAAGATCGGCGAGCTGGAGTTTGCACTGGAATTCGAGCTGCACGAAGACCGCAAACTGGCGAAAGAAGACGCCTCGACCGTTATTGAAAATATCAAAAACAACGGTTTCCATATCCAGATGCCCAAGGATATCGAGGGTCTGCTGGCCGAGATTTCCGCCGGTTTGAAATAAACCCGAACCGGACGCCGGAAAAATCGTGACTTCGCCGCTGAAAAAAAGCTTCGGCTTTCAAACCGTCACCGAGCAACAACGTGAATCGAATATTCGCGAGGTATTCGACAAGGTTGCGGCACGCTACGATCTGATGAACGACGCGATGAGTTTCGGCATCCATCGTTTGTGGAAAAACCGACTCGCCCGCATGGCCGAACTACGGCCTGAACAGCTTGTCGTCGATCTGGCCGGCGGCACCGGCGATGTCGCAAGCCGGATGGACCATCTCGGCCAGGGCGCCAGCGTGCTGATCGCGGACCCGAGTGTTGCAATGATGCAGGCCGGCCGGACCCGGCACGATCTGAACTGCGTGGCCTGCAGCGCCGAGCAACTGGCCTTTACAGATGATTCCCTGGATACGGTTACCATAGCGTTCGGTATCCGCAATACCACCGACATGGAACAGGCCCTGTGCGAAATCGTCCGCACCCTGAAGCCCGGCGGCCGCTGTCTGGTGCTGGAGTTTTCCCGCCCCGCCTGGTGGCTGAAACCGTTTTACGATTGGTATTCTTTCCGGATTATTCCGCGTCTTGGCGCCTGGATCGCCCGTGAACCGGCCGCCTACCGCTATCTGGTCGAATCGATCCGCAAGTTTCCGGATCAGCGGGAATTCTGCACCATCATGCAAAACGCCGGACTGCAATCGGTTAGCTTTCGCAACCTGTCTTTTGGTATCGCCTGCATTCACAGCGGAACCAAACCGCTAGAGCGATAAAATAAACGCCACCCCGAACAACAGGAAAAACCGCCCCGTCAGCGGCGTCAATCGGCGGCGCTGATTGGCCCGCATATAACGGCTGATCGGAATCAGTACCGGCAATGGCAGCAACAACCACCAGACCTGTTCCAGCTCACCCAGCCCCAGCAGCAACAAAGCCAGCAGATAGGCCAGTATGATCAGCCCCCAATACAGGCGGACCGCATTGTCATAGCCGATCCTGACCGTCAGCGTTCGCACCTGCTTGTCGCGATCGACTTCCCAGTCACGTAATTCATTGCTCAACAGCAGCAGCGAAACCAGCAGACTGATGGGCACCGACAGACTCGCCGCCTGTAGCGAAAAGTGCCCGCTCATCGCCATATAAGCTCCCTGCACCAGCACCACGCCCATCAGGACAAATACCTGAAAAACCGCCAGACCGCGGTGCTTGAAATTCAACGGCCCCATGTTGTAGTTGAGCGCCAGAAACGCTGAAAACACCAGCATCCAGAACATCGGCCAGCCCCGCAGGGCAATAAAGTAAGCGCCGATAAGCCCGGCCAGAAAAAAACAGGCAAAGCCGATACGGGCATTGCGCACGATCAGCCGGCGCGACTGCGCATCGATCGCCGCTTGCGGGGTTTGTTGCAGGTCCTCGAGATCGTTGATCAGATTGATCCCCGCCTGCGCCAGTACCGAACCGGCGAGGATCAAGGTCAGCAGAAAAACATCCCTGAAGCCTTCCTGCCAGGCCAGCACCAGGCCGAGACCGGTCGACACCACGGCAACGGCCAGTGAAAACGGCCGCAACGACCCGCTAAAACTATAGTGCTCCAGAGCTTTCACGTCGTCCAATCCATACCAATAACAGCACCGGTACCAGCATGACCAATCCATAAATAACCGGCGCCACCGACATGTCCGGTTCATGCAACACACCTTCGGTAACCAGTAAGGCCATGCCGCCGTTCTGCATGCCGATTTCAATGGCGATGGTCTTCTGGTCTGTCGCCGGCAGTTTAGCAAGTTTTCCCAGGGCAAACCCACTGGCTATGGCCAGCACCAGCATCAAGCTCACCGGGCCGCCGACCTGCTTGAGGTAGTCCGCCATACCCGGCAGTTGCTGCAAAACAATCAGCAGAATCGTTAAGGCAAACAACGAGGCCGCCAGGCGTCCGACCAGTCCCCGCAAACGTCTGGCCGGCTCGGGAAAATACTGCCGGCAGAGCATCGCCAGCAGCAGCGGCAACAGCGTTACGATCACCAGACGCAACATGGTCAGATACACCGGAAATTCCAGGTTACTGACGGTATCGCCGAAAAAACGCAGAGTCTGTTCGGTCAGCAGAGGCAAGGTAAAAGGTACGATCAGACCGGCCACCGCGGTCAGGCAAACCGACAAGGCGACATTGCCGCCGGCCAGGTCGCTGAACAGATTGCTGCTGGTGCCGCCGGGACTGAAGCTCAATATCAGCAGACCGACCGCCAGCGCGCCCTGCAGCCCGGTCAGCCAGACGACCAATACTGCAATAAGCGGAACCAGCAACAGCTGGCCGGCAAGCCCCGTGGCAAAGGCGCGCGGAAATACGAAGACCTGACGGAAGTCGTGCAGTCTGAGTTTGAGGCCGATGCTGAACATGATCATGATCAGCGAAACGGGCAAACTGATTTGAATAATCAACGCCAGTTGCAAGGTTATCGGATTTCCGGGATGGCAGAAGCACCAATGATACCGGACAAAGATGCCCGGCGCAGACACAAAAACAGCGGGAATAACAGCCTTGCTAATGCAAGCGGTATTGCCGAACAGCTTACGGGTGACGGGTCAGGAAAAAATAATGCAACTCACCATTGCATTATTTTGATAAAAAGAAACGCCGGATGCTTTCTGCGCCTGTCCGTAATCCGGATTCAGGTCATCGGCCGATGCCCAACGCCTATTCGGGAAGCGGAATCCGCGACGTGTAATTGATAACGGCCCGCATATCGTCGTCAGTGAATTCGGCAATCTGCTTGACCATCTCCGGATCTGCATTACGCCGCTTGCCGTCACGGATCCATTCGAACTGTCTCAGCATATACTGATAGTGCTGGCCGGCCAGTTTCGGATAAAACTTCTCGCCATCACCTTCACCGGCTTCACCGTGACATCTAACGCAGTTTTCGCTGTAGAGCTGTTTGCCCTTGTCGAACTCCGGCGTGCCTGCCTCGAACGGCCCTTTACCGTTATCGGAATTCATTGGCAGTTTTTCGATATAGGCGGTGACATCAGCAACCGCCTGAGCGCCACCGATGGACTCAGGCAAGGCAAACGGATACATGGTTGGATTGTCCCGGTTTTTGGCGCGGATATCGGCAAGTTGCTTGATCAGCACCTTGCGATGTTGACCGGCGATTTGCGGGAACGTACCCTCCTCGGTTCCCCAGCCCTCGGTCAGATGACAGGCAGCACAAATCTCGTAAACCTTAATCCCGTTCTCGAGGTTAGGTTCGAGCGACAAAACCTCATCCTGCTCACCACCGCCTTTATTCCATTCATCGGCTGCCGCAAACACGGCCCCTGAACTCAAGGTGCTCAGCAGCAACGCCAGAACACCAAGCTCATTCAGGCTGATCAATTTGACTCTCCCACGCATCTTTTGCCATCACTCAAAGTATTCGGCGGCTAGTAAACTACAGACGGGTTAGCCAGGGCGTTGATCTGGATCAAGCCAATCGCTCCGGACGCCACGAAACAGACACCTGTCTCAATATCACGAGCCGTTTGCAACCGGTTGCCTCCACTCTATCAAAACACGTGGCTTACCAAAAACCGCCTTTCAATCATTTACGCCCAACCGAAGAGCGGACAAAAAAAAGCAGCTCCGAGAGCTGCTTTTTTTAGCCAGTGGAACAGGCAATCACCTTTTCAGGACCTGAAGAACACCTGACTGAGCGGCAAAATAGGCTGCCACGTTTTCCACATCCGCGTCACTCAATGACGCGGCAAATCCGGACATAATGGGATTCTGCCGCTTTCCGGAACGATAATCCTTAAGGGCCTGCAGCAGGTAGCTTTCATATTGCCCGGCCAGTTTCGGGTTGGCAGGCAACTCGGAGTTTCCATCCGCGCCATGACAGGCCGCGCAAATAGTGGTCGCCACTTGCTTGCCCGCTTCGATATCACCGGCAAAACCTGTAGAGACCACACAATACACCAGGGCACCGGCAATGATTGATTTAGTCAGCGTCATGATCTACTCCGTATTACTGGCAAAAAAAGCGGCGATATCAGCGATGTCCTCATCGCTCAG
>JAGRHW010000265.1 GCA_020444765.1 Gammaproteobacteria bacterium
TGTCTCCCGGGTAAAAGACTGATCAGCATGGAAACAAACACCTGGCGTCCTACAGCCGGTCTCGATGTGCTTCGTCAGCGCGCCAGTTTGCTGGCTGATATACGTCAGTTCTTTCAGCATCACGAGGTGCTGGAAGTCGAAACGCCGGTGCTTTCCGCGTCCGCTGCCACCGATCCGAATATTCACAGCATGTCGTTGACCATGGGCGATGGCGGCACGCGTTATCTGCACACCTCGCCGGAATTTCCGATGAAGCGTCTGCTGTGCGCCGGACTGGAAGATATCTATCAGATCAGCCGGGTTTTCCGCGGCGCCGAGTACGGACGTAATCATAATCCCGAGTTCACCCTGCTGGAGTTTTATCGCAGCGGCTACGATCACCATGCGCTGATGCGCGAACTGGACGAACTGCTGCACACCGTCTGGACCGGCAAAGTGGCCTTGCCGCGCAGTCTGTACATGTCTTACGGCGAGGCGATCGCCAGTACTACCGGGCGGCCGCTCGGTGAGCTTGACGGTCCGGCGATTCGCGGACTTTTACTCGATGCCGGACACCAGCCGCCCGATTCCATGGCTGATGACGATCTTGATGCCTGGCTGGATCTGTTGATGACGCACCGGGTCGCGCCGGCGTTTGCCAGGGACCGCTTCACCTTTATCTATGATTATCCGGCCTCACAGGCCGCGCTGGCCAGAATCCGCGCTGACGACCCGCCGGTCGGCGAGCGTTTCGAGTTGTATTATGGTGAGCTGGAAATCGCCAACGGCTTTCACGAACTGCAGGACGGCGACGAGCAGGCCGAACGTTTTGCCGGTGATCTGGAAACGCGTCGTGCGCGCGGCCTGCCGCCGGTACCGCTCGACAACCGATTGATCGACGCCTTGCGGGCCGGCTTGCCGGCCTGTGCCGGGGTTGCGGTAGGGCTGGATCGTCTGCTGATGCTGATGTGCGGAAAATCCTCGATTCGCGAGGTTATCAGCTTTGACTATCAGCATGCCTGAACAAAGCCTGGATCGGGCGGGCGATGTTCTGCGGATGAACGATCTGCCGGAAGGGCGTCTTCAGGAGCTGCTGCTGGATTACGGCCTGGAGGTGGTTTTTCAGTCTGCGGGCGAGGTGATTGTCGGCAGTTACTGGGGCGATGAGGAGGCCGGTCTGGTAGCCAACCGCCTTTACCTGCGCGGGGACACGCCGGTACATTCTGCGTTGCACGAAGCCTGTCATTTCATCTGCATGGATGAACAGCGCCGTGACCGGCTGCATACCGATGCCGGTGGTGACTATGACGAGGAAAATGCCGTCTGTTATCTACAGATCCTGTTGGCGGGGCGGCTGCGTGAAATGGGCATGCGGCGGATGTTCCGTGATATGGACCGCTGGGGTTACACGTTCAGACTGGGCAGTGCGGAACGCTGGTTCCGGAACGATGCCGACGATGCCCGGAGCTGGTTGCAACAACGTGGTCTGCTGGTCGATGAAAACCCGGCAGACCGGCTGAGTTTATAGATTCATCAACACGCGAACATGGGCGGCCACACAACGGCCAAGCGCAGTCAGGTTGTAGCCGCCTTCCAGCATCGAAATCACGCGGCCATCGCTGAATTCATCGGCGATTGCGCATAACTTGCGGGTCGTCCAGACGTAGTCGTCGTCAGACAGGCCGAAACCGCCCATATCGTCTTCCCGATGCCCGTCGAAACCGGCTGAAATAAACAGCAGTTGCGGTTCGAAGTCCCGTAAAGCCGGCAGCCAATGTGTTTGTACGGCGTAACGAAACTCCGGGCCGGCCGTTCCCGCCGGCAGCGGCACGTTGACCACCAGCCGTTCCATGGATTTACCGGCATAGCCGGGATAGAACGGATGCTGATAGGTTGAGCAGAACAGCACGTGCGGGTTGTGTGACAGGATGTCTTCGGTACCGTTGCCGTGGTGCACGTCAAAGTCGACGATCGCGACTCTTTCAAGTTTGTGATGCTCGATCGCATGCAGGGCCGCAACGGCAATATTGTTGAAGAAGCAAAAGCCCATTGCGGTGCCTTTTTCGGCATGATGACCGGGTGGTCGGACATTGCAGAAAGCCCGCTTCATGGTACCTGAAACTACCAGGTCGGTCGCCAGAATACCCGCACCCGCCGAGCGCAGGGCCGCTTCCAGCGTGTAGGGATTCATCCAGGTATCCGGGTCCAGATGGTAAAAACCCTCGAGCGGCGAGTTGTTGAAGATACCTTCGACGTAGTCTTTGCTGTGCGCGCGCTCGAGCTGTTCGACCTCGGCGTTGGGCGCTTCGTAATAGCGCAGAAAATCCATCAATCCCTTGGATGACAGCTGATCCTCAACCGCCCGCAAGCGTTCCGGGCACTCGGGATGATCTTCGATCATCACGTGCCGCAGGCAATCGGGATGCGTGATATAGGCGGTTTGCATGTTATGTCTCTCCGGTGCGGCCGGCAGTCTGTCTGCCGTTATATTGTTTATCCGTGTGTCTGGGTGGAATTCTTCTTATCGATTCAAGGCCTGGTCATCGCGCGTCGTTGCATAATTCTGGTGAGCCAAAGGTACTGCCGAGTCAATAGTAATTATTATTTTACAGGCCCTGACTGTTGTCATTGAAATATATCACACAGCGCGTGGGGAAGGCTGTCCCGTTTGTAATTCCATAGTATTTGCTGCAACGCAATAAGCTTATAAAATCATTCTGGAAATTATATATTGACGGGTGGCAGGTTGTAAGGTGCATCCGGTGCCGGTAATCGACCAGTCGAGGGCAGTAGCAAGCTATGTCGGAACATTATCTGAAATCACTTTTTGACCCCCGCTCCGTGGTGCTGGTCGGTGCCAGCAAGCGGGCCGATTCACCGGGCCGCATTCTGCTGGACAGCCTGCTGGACGGCTACAGTGGTGATCTGCAACTGGTCAACCCGCATTATGCCGAAATCGACGGCCGGGTTTGCTACAAAAGCATCGACAAGCTGCCGACGCCGGTGGATCTGGCGATTGTCGTCACGCCGGCCAAAAGCGTCTGTCAGGTGATCCGCGACTGCGGTAAAAAAGGCATCGGCAGTGTGCTGTTGATGACCCGCGGTATCGGCCGGCTGGTTCGCGATGGCCGGCCTTCCAAGCGGGATGTGCTGGCCTGCGCCAAACAGGCCGGGGTGCGCGTCATGGGGCCGCGTGCGGCAGGCATGATCCGTACCTCCAGCCGGCTTAATGCAACCTATAGCCGCAATCAGATCCACAAGGGTAAGCTGGCTTTGGTGTCGAAATCCGGTACCTTGTGCAGCGCCGTGCTGGATTGGGCGGAGATGCAGAAAATCGGCTTTTCGAGTGTCATTTCCTATGGCACGGAGCTGAATATCGACATCGCCGACATCCTGGATTTTCTGGCCGACGATTATCAGACGCGCAGTATCATTCTGCAGCTCGACGAAGTCGTCAATTCACGCCGCTTTATGAGCGCCTTGCGGGCTGCTGCGACCCGCAAGCCGGTCGTCGTGATGAAGTCCGGTCATCACGTGGGCAGTTACAGCGACGCGATCGCCAAGACCTCCGATACCCGTTCCATGGACGATGTTTTCCATGCCGCGATATCACGGGCCGGACTGGTCAGGGTCTACACGTTTTCCAATCTGTTTGCGGCGGCCAAGACCCTGTCGGGCAATTTGCGCACGACCGGCACGCGGCTCGGTATTCTGTCCAACAGCCGGGGTACGGCGATGATGGCGACCGACCGTATGCGGCATCTCGGCAAACAGGTACCGCGACTCAGCGTTGAGCTGCAGGAAGCGCTCGGCGAGGTTTTGCATGTGTCCTGGTCGCGTGACAACCCGGTCGTACTCACCGATGGCTGTAATACGCCGGAGGATATTTCCAGGGCGACCAAAATCATGCTCGAATCGAAGGATCTGGATGCCTTGATGGTTATCTATGCGCCTGATCCGCGCACTGATCCCCTGCAAACGGCCGCGGCCGTGAGCAAGGTTGCCAAGGGTAAGCGCAAGCCCGTGCTGGCGGTCTGGATGGGCGAGGAGATCGTTGCCGACAGCCGCAAACTGCTGATCGAAAACGGCATCGCCAATTACCGCACGCCGGAAGCCGCGGTCGATGCCTTCAGCTTTCTCTGTACCTATCTGCGCAACCAGCAGTTGATGCTGCAAATACCTTATCCGCTAAGTAAGAACGAGCCGCCTGACATCGATAGTGCGCGACGGATCATCAACGGCAATCTGATGCAGAACAAGGTTGTATTGTCGCAAATTGATTCCCGCCTGTTGCTGGAGGCGTTCAATATCGAGTGTGCCGAGTCCTGGCGGGCGGCATCTCCGGACGAAGCCGTGCAGATAGCCGGGGAGATCGGTTATCCGGTGGTTTTGAAGATCGAGTCGCCGAATATTACCTACAAGTCCGACGTTAATGGAGTCAGACTTGGTGTAAGTGATGAGCAAACCCTGCGCGCCGAATATGAGGATATGATGCGTTGTGCCGCGAAATACCGGCCTGATGCCGAAATCAGCGGCGTAATCGTCGCGCAAATGTACGAGCCGCGAAACGGCCGTGAACTGATGGTACGGATCATCAACGACCCGGCCTTCGGTCCGGTGATCAGCTTTGGCGCCGGCGGTACGCGCTCACCGGCGCTGCGCGACCGGGCCATACAATTGCCACCCTTGAACCGCTATCTGGCCACCGATCTGATCAACAAGACGCGTGTCTCGATGCTGCTGGACAAATTCCGCAACCTGCCGGCCGCCAATCGCGACAAACTGCGTGAGGTGCTGATGCGGGTTTCGGAGATCGCCTGCGAACTGCCGCAGGTTTTCGAGCTGGTGATCAATCCGCTGGTGCTCGATGAACACCGCGCGGTTGTTACCGATGCCAGTGTCGTCATCCAGAAAACCAGGAGCACGGCGCGGCGTTACGATCATCTGGCGATTCATCCTTACCCGTCCGACTGGGTGCGCAGCGTCAGTCTGAAAGATGGCAGGCAGGTCGAAGTGAGGCCGGTGCGGCCCGAGGATGCGAAGGCCGAGGCGGAGTTTGTGCTCAATATGTCCAGTCAGTCCAAGTATTTCCGCTTTATGCACGCGGTCAAGGAGCTGACGCCGGAGATGCTTTCCCGTTTTACCAAAATCGA
>JAGRHW010000266.1 GCA_020444765.1 Gammaproteobacteria bacterium
GACTGTTAATTTCTGCCGTTCTTTTCGGAGCAACGTCCAGTGCATTCGCCGTCGCGCCCGGTGGCCCGGATTGCGGTTGGGGCAATATGCTGCTTGAAGGTAAAAACGGTCTGGTAATGCATATGCTCGCCGGCACGACCAACGGCACCAGCGGCAACGCGACCTTCGGCATGACATTCGGTACCAATGGCTGCAGCGTCGATGGCGCGCTGACCTACGGTGGTGAAAAGATGGTGTGGTTTGACAACATCCTCGATCAGTTTTCAACCGACGTGGCGCAAGGCAATGGCGAAGCGCTCAATGCCGTGGCGGTGATGATGGGTGTGGAAGCAAACGATCGCGCGCAATTCGATGCCGTGATGCATGATAATTTCACCGTGCTGTTTCCGTCCGAGACAGTAACCAGTCAGGAAGTGCTCGACGCCATGATCGTCGTCATGAAGCAGGATCAAACCCTCTCCAAGTACGTTGCCTGATCGTAAAGACAGTTGTTTGGAAGGCGGGTGCGTTTGACGCATCCGCCTTTTTTGTGTCCATGCGAAAATCCCTTGATTACATTGTATTGGCTTTGCTTTGTGCCGTTTTCACGTCGGTTGAGGCCGGGGAGCGGCAGACCGCGCATACCGATGTAGAGAAATTACTGCGTATCGCCGACAACAAACGCCTCGATCAACATCCGCAATGGTTGACACTGATGCATTATCAGTCGACCGGAATGGATGGGGACAGGCTTGAAAGTCAGGTCGACGACCAGCGGTATTTTCTGGCGGAAAACGGCAAAACTGACAGCCGGGCGGAATTACAGGCCAGTATCCGCGGCCTGTTTGCGGATACGCCAAAGCCCTTGCCTGAAAAAGACGATCCCCACTGCCGTTTTGTTGAGCGGGAATACTGGCTGCGACAACAATTGTCATTGCCAGCGGAGGCCGTGCCGCAAAACTGCACGACGTTTCATCAATGGCGTGACCGCATGGAGGCATATTCGGTCACGCTGGTGTTTCCGGCCTCCTATCTGAACAGTCCGTCGTCCATGTTCGGGCACACCCTGTTTCGCTTCGACCCGGAAAATATCGCCGACGATTCCTCCTGGCTGTCTTTCGCGCTTACCTTTGCCGCCGATACCGCGGAGAGTGATGACGATGCCTTCGCCTATGCCTTCAAGGGAATCGCCGGGGGCTATGCCGGGCTTTTCAGCGTGGTGCCATATTTTCAGAAGATTCAGGAATACGGCGCGATCGAAAATCGTGACGTATGGGAGTATTCGCTGGATCTGACGCCCGACGAAGTCGAGCGTATCATCGGGCATGCCTGGGAATTGCGGGAAATTCGCTTTGATTACTATTTTTTCCGGGAAAATTGCGCGTTCAGACTGCTGGAACTGCTCGATTATGCAAGGCCATCACTTGATCTGATCGAACAGTTTCCGCGTACCGCGATTCCGGCCGAGACGGTCAAGGCTGTCGTCAATAGCGGTATCGTCAGCGATATAACTTTCCGTCCGTCGGTCGGGTCCATTCTGCAGCATGCCGTGACCGGCTTGCCTCGCGAACACCGGCACTGGGTCAGAGAGCTCGAGCAGGCGCCGGATCTGGCGCAGTCTCCGGAGTTTCTCGCGCTGCCGGAAGGTCTGCAAGAATCGATAGTCGATGCCGCCAATCAGTATTTGACTTACCGTTCCCGGCGCCGGGCGATGACGCCGGAGATGGCCGGCCGTCGTTTTAAAATGCTCAAACAGGTCAACCGTTTTCCCGCGCGCGAGCCGGCTGCAGTGCCGGTGCCCGCACGACCGGATAGCGGACATGAAACCGGTCTGCTGACGGTCGGCGCCGGACGCGAACGGGAGGCCGACTTTGTCAGCGCCGGTCTGCGGATAAGTTATCACGATTTGCTCGATAACAGCCGTGGTTATCTCCGCGGTGGTGAAATACAGCTCGGTAATGTGGAGCTGAGAAAATACAAGGGTGAGAAACTTCGTCTGGAGCGGGCGGACTTGATACAGCTGCGATCACTGAGTGCCTGGCATTCGATTTTTGACGCGATCGCCTGGGAGGCCGGGGCAGGGTTGGGCCGGCATCCGGTTATCGAACAGCAAAAACTCGGTCTGACCGCGGCAGGCGCTGTCGGCAAATCGGCCATGGCGACAGACAATACGGTGGCTTACGGTTTGATCGGCGCATCGGTTTTCGCCTTTGACGAGGCGGAACACAGTGGGTATGCCAATCTTTCCCTGAAAAGCGGGCTATTGTATTTTAATCCCTTTGGTACCATGCAGGCGGAACTGTTTGCCGAGGCGCCGCAACGGCATCGATCGCGCTATACCTTGTCATTGTCGCAGAACCTTGTGCTGGGGAAAAACCATTCGATCAGGGCGACCATCCGACAGGACTGGGAGTCGCGAGAGGATTTTCTAAATGCCTCGCTTACTTACCGTTTTCATTACTAAGCCAGGGCCGGATTGCCGCCGGTCTTATAAAACTCTACTCCGCCTGTTGTTGCTCGTACTGATGCTGGGCAATGCCGCCTGTACCCGGTTTTTCTTTTTTCCGTATAAGGAATATGCCGGCACACCGGAAGATCTGGGTTATCAATACGAGGATATTTATCTGGCAGCGGCAGATGGCACGCGCTTGCATGGATGGTTGATTCCGGCGCGCGCAGACAAGCCGCGTGGCACGGTTTATTTTCTGCACGGCAACGCCGAGAATATCAGTACGCATATCCGCTCCGTGCTATGGCTGGTAGTGCAGGGTTTTGATGTGTTCGCGCTGGATTACCGGGGATTTGGCAAGTCGGAAGGCAAGCCGGATGTGCCCGAGGTATTTGAGGATATAGACGCGGGTGCAAAATGGGTGCTTGACTATTCGACGCAGCGTGGAGCCGGCAAGCCCGTGCTTTTTGGGCAAAGTATCGGTGCTAGTCTTGCAATAAGTTATCTGGCCGATAACCCAGCAATAAAAGCCCGTTTCGGCGGACTTATTTCCGAGGGGGCGTTTTCACGTTACGACACCATCGCCCAGCATGTACTGGCCGGCAGCTGGGTGACCTGGCTTTTCCAATACCCGGCCGGCTGGGTGCTGCCGGATGCGTATGATCCGCTGAATGCGGTTGCGTCGCTGGCGCCGTTACCGGTGATGATCGTGCACAGTGTGGATGATGAGATTATTCCGTTTGCGGAAAGTTTGAAATTATACGAAGGTCTGGCCGAACCCAGGGCTTTTCTACCGGCTGACGGGCCGCATATTCATGCGATCAGAAACCCTGAAACCCGCCGTAAAATGTTGTCGTTTATCGAATCTCTGCCGCCTTGACAAACGCCTGCATATGAAACTGCGCATGCTCCGCCTCGTAAATATAGCCTTGTCCGACCGGGCAGGCACGTCTTGCAAGGCAGGAGCCGAGCATACATGCCGATTGCCGGTTTGAACGCAGATAATCTATACACTGATCGGACTTGTACTCTTTACCGGTAAAGGCATCGACCGGGCAGGCGTCCAGACAGGGTTTGCTGAGGCATTGATCGCATGGATGCGCGGTTGCTTCGGCTGTTGTCAGCGGTTTTAGAGCAAACGGCAACAGCAGGGCAAATCGGTAGGCGTGCCATAAACCATATCGCGGGTGAATCGATAAGCCCAGTGGCGATGCCTGTAAGCCTTCGGTTTTGTTGATCCAGTGGAGAAACGGCAGGAAAGGCGGGCCGTTGAAAGGGTACAGGGCGATCCCCCCGAATTCCCCGGCAATGGTATCACCGATTCTGCGGCTCCAGCGGTCGAGCGGATGCGCTGCCCCGTCCTTGTATTCCGGTGATTGCCGGAAAAAGCGCCAAAGCGATGAGCCGATATTGCCGACCAGCAGCAAGCTGCTGTCGCTGGCATCGCCGGGCAAGGCCGGCAGCTGATCGACCGGGCCGGGTGTAAAACCGCCGCGCAGGCAAAGCCCGTGGGTGTCGAGTCTTGCGGTGAGTCTGTCCAGCGCGTTCACAGGCGGTCAGTCAAATACCACGGTACGGTTGCCGTGCACCAGAACGCGGTCTTCCAGGTGCGCGGTCAGACCTCGGGCCAGGACTGATTTTTCCACGTCCTTGCCCAGTCTTACCAGGTCATTGGCGTTGTGCGCATGGGTGACATGAATGGCGTCCTGGGCGATGATCGGGCCTTCATCGAGCTGCTCGGTCACGTAATGACAAGTCGCACCGACCAGTTTTACACCGCGTCGCCAGGCTTGATGATAAGGTCTGGCGCCGACGAAGGACGGCAGAAAGCTGTGGTGAATGTTGATGACCTGGTGCTTGTATTTTTCGCACAGAGCCGGCGGCAGAATCTGCATATAACGGGCCAGGACAATTGTGTCTGGCTTGTATTGATCTATGATGGTTTCGGTTTTGTCAAATCCGGCCTGTTTTTTTTGCCTGTCGATGGGAACAAAGTGATAGGGGATGCCGTACCACTCAACCAGGCCGCGATTGTCCTCGTGATTGGAAACCACGCAAACGATTTCACAATCCATGTCCCGGCTGCGCCAGCGGTCGAGCAGATCGGAAAGACAGTGCGAACCCTTGCTGGCCATGATCACGACTTTTTTCGGCTGATTGCCGTCAATCAGACGAAGATTCATGTCGAACTCCTCGATCAGCGGCTGAAAAGCGTTTTGCAAACCGTCGAGCCCGAACGGCAGGCTGTCGGCCTTGACGACCAGGTGCGAAAAAAACCAGTTACTTTCATGATCCGAGTGGTGAGCGGCTTCGAGTATCCAGCCCTGATTGTCGCTCAACATGCTGGCGACTCTGCCGACGATCCCGCGGCGGTCCGGGCAGTCGAAAACGATTCTGTAGGTATTTTTCATGTTTTTTCCTGTAGGCGGTGGAGAAAAGTAAAGCGGCCTGTTTGACTGTATGACAGTCTCCGGCGATGATCAAGTGGCACTGTGCCTGTATAAAATCATTCGCTAATACTGCAATAAATGCCACCGTTATCTCTTCGTAGAAAAGAATGACGATTTAACCGGCCTGTTCCAAACAACCACGTCGTTATCCCCGAATGCTTTAGTCGGGGACCCAACGTCACCGTCGGTCAGTCCGCAGCTGGATTCCCGCCTGCGCGGGAATGACGGGCAAGACTA
>JAGRHW010000267.1 GCA_020444765.1 Gammaproteobacteria bacterium
AAGCCACGGGACTCTCGAAGTGAGCCGGGCTACCGGATGGTAGAATACCATTTGTGAGGTAATTTTAACGTGTACAGAAACAACTTGAAAAAAGCCGCCCTGGCCGCCGCTGTCGCTGCATCATTGGGGGCCGGTTCCGCCGCAAACGCATCCATCGTTGATAATCCCGTTTTTAAAGTACTTGGCGCTGTCGTCGTATGGGGCGGAGACGGATCGGGCTCTGCCGCTTCCGTGCAGGACTTTATCGTTGGTAGTGGCGCCAGTGCCGTTGACCTGATCGCCGGCGACGTAACACCGGTTATGACCGGTACACTCAACAGCTTTGCACCAACTGCCGGTGGTATGCTGAATATCGACGGCGTTTCGGTCGACAGCAACAGCGACGGCGTCCTGGATGCCAGCGATACGCTGAGTGCATTCTCACCGACCAGCGCTCTGTCAAACAGCAACGGTCTTCAGCAAAGCAGTTTTTACGTGGCATCCAACACCCCGTTCAACATCAAGGCCATTGCCGTGCTGGATACCGCAAACTCCACAACCGGCGCATCTCTTGGATCCATAGATAGAACCATGAGTATCGCAACTTCCGGTACTGCAGGTTCGATTGCCTTTGGCAGCAAGGCTCAGCATCCGCATTCGGGTGGAAACGGTATCTCGATGAACGGCGGGCTCAACAACCTGTCAACCGAGCAGCTTGTATTTACCGGCGATCAACGCACCGCCAGTGACGCCGGCTCCATTGCCGACCAGTCCGTGCAGTTCACCAACACCTACGCGGTCAGCAATCAGGGCCTGGAAAGTGGTATCAGCCAAGTCGCCGCAACCGTAACCTATACGATTGCGATGCCGTAAAACCGGCTATCTGCGTTAAAGCAAGGCGTGGTACACGCCTTGCTTTTTTTATTTCCGAACGAGTCTTGCTCAACGGAACCGCCATGAAGAACTACCTGCTCCCGGCACTTGCCGCTTTATTACTGGCCTTCGCGACAACCTCCACCGCACTTGCATTCGGCGTTGGTCTGACCCCATCGACCGTAGAGCTGGAAGTACAACCCGGATCACGGCACCGGCAGGTGCTGAGAGTGAAAAATTTCAATCCTGACAAACCGATCCGTCTGACGATCAGTGTCGCCGACTGGACGCTCGATGAAACGGGTCAGGTACAATTGACACCGCCGGAAGAGTCGGAACGTTCCGCCTCGGCCTGGGTCAATTTCAGCCCCAGTGTTTTATTGCTTGAACCCAACGCCACCCAGGAAGTTATCGTCGATATCAACACACCACTGAATCTCGACAAAAAAGGCGATCATCGCAGCGCCCTGATTCTCAGCACGGTATTACCGTCCAAGGAAAAAAGAGCAGGCACTCAGGGCGTCTGGAACCGCTATCAGATCGCTAGCCTGTTTTACGCGAATGTCATGCCCGGCAAGAGCGAGGCGAAGATAACCCAGGCTACCGTCCATCAGCCGGATGCGAGAAAAGGCTACGGATTGACGTTCAAGATCGAAAACGCCGGTGAAAGACACGTCCGTATGGAAGGCACGGTGGCCCTGCAAGATCAGACAAAAAAACGCATCGCCGAACAACCCTTTCAGGCGGTTCTGCTGAACGATCAGGCACGGGAATTTTCAGTCGAATTCGACGACTTGAATCTGCAGCCCGGTGATTACGATGTACTGTTCGACATCAAGGGTGAAGGCAAAACCATCCCCTTGAAGGTGGCCACGAGCCCGGTATTGAGTCTGCCTTAGAAACCCGCCGGGAATCCAGCTGCGGACTGTCCGGTGGCAACACTGGATTCCCGACAAAAGCACTCGGGGATGACGACGTAGTTGTCGGGCACCTGTCGTTTCATCCGTCATTCCCACGCAGACGGAAATCCAGCTGCGGACTGTCCGGTGGTGACACTGGATCCCCGACAAAGGCACTCGGGGATGACAAAGTGGTCGCTTGGAACGTGTCGCTTCTCCGTCATTCCCGCGCAGGCGGGAATCCAGCTACGAGCCGTCCGGTGGAGACGATCCCCGACAGAACAACTCAGGTAGATCGGTTTTCCCGACTCATAATGAGACTGGTGGAGCCCGGGCCTTTCCGGAAACTTTGCCCGCAGACCCTCTTGCGTCGCCCCGGCTAACGTTGATGAAAGTTGTGTCACCGGTGGATTCCGGTTAAGTTTACGGGCTTGTCAACCCCGGTAATCAACCGCTGCACGATGCACGATCAGGAACTTGTCGCCTGCCACGATTGCGATCTTTTGCAAAAACTTCCCCGCCTGAACCCAGGCGAATCGGCGTATTGCATACGCTGCAAGGCGAATCTGTACAAGCGGAAAATCAACCCGCTGAACCGTAGCCTGGCACTGGTCCTGACCGCTTGCCTGTTGTTCGTGGCAGCGAACCTGTTTCCCTTGTTAAGTCTCAACTCACAGGGCCATATTATTGACTCGACGCTTATCTCCGGCGCACTTGTGCTGTTCGAACAGGGTGACTGGCTGCTGTCGGCGCTGGTCCTGTTGACCGTCTTTGTGTTTCCCTTAATCAACCTGTCCGGCCTTCTGTATATTTTGCTGACCCTGAAGCTGAACCGGACACCCTGGAAGGTACGCACCTTGTTCCGGTTTATCCGCCATGCCGAACCCTGGGGGATGCTTGAAGTGCTGTTGCTCGGCGTACTCGTCGCCGGCGTCAAGCTCGGCGATCTGGCGATTGTCATTCCCGGTATCGCGCTGTATTCATTCGCACTGCTGATTCTGATTATGGCCGCCCTCTATTCAGCGCTCGATCCGCATATGATCTGGCGACAGACACGGCCTTGAACAATGGCTGACGCACTCATTACCGCGAAAAACGCCGGTCTGATCGCCTGCCGTTTTTGCCACACCCTGACAAAAGTGCCACCGGGCAACAATCCCGAGGCTGCGCCGCTGGTCTGCCCGGTATGCGGCAGCGCGCTTCATTCGCGCATTCCGCACTCGATAGAGAAAACCATCGCCCTGTTGCTGGCGTCCGTCATCCTTTATATCCCGGCCAATACCCTGCCAGTGATGAGCATGGTGTATCTTGGGCAGAACGAGGCAAGCACCATCATGAGCGGCGTCATTGATCTGGCCGAGGAAGGCCTCTGGCCTCTGGCCGTGATTGTCTTCGTGGCCAGCATATTCGTCCCGGTAATGAAACTGCTGACGCTGACGACGCTGCTCCTGAGCGTCACTTTCAAGTCGCGCTGGCGGCCGCTGGACCGGACCAGAATCTACCGGGTGACAGAACTGGTCGGCCGCTGGTCGATGGTCGATATTTATGTCATCGCCCTGCTGGTGGCACTCGTCCAGTTTGGCAACATCGCGACTGTGCATGCCGGAGTCGGCTCCTTATCTTTTGCCGCCGTGGTGATCCTGACGATGTTCGCCGCGCATACATTTGATCCCCGGCTGATCTGGGATGTAATGGAACACACGCATGATAGAACTGAATGACAACATTCCCGAGGCCGAAAGAGACAAGAGCCACGGCATTTCCATCGTCTGGCTGATCCCGCTGATCGCCGTACTGGTCGGCGGCTGGCTGGCCTGGAAAACCATCAGCGAAAAAGGTCCGGAAATATTGATTGTATTTACCGAGGCCGAGGGGCTTGAACCGGGACAAACCCGCATAAAGTACAAGGATGTGGATATCGGTAAGATCAGCAGCGTTTCACTCAGCAGCGATTTGTCCAAGGTCGAGGTACGGGCACGCCTGAATAAATCCATGTCGGGGCGAATGAATGAACATTCGCGCTTCTGGATCGTCCGCCCGAGGATCAACAGCAGCGGTATCAGCGGACTCAGTACGCTGATCTCCGGCATCCATATCGCGATGGATCCCGGCGAAGGCGAACAGGAGGTTTATACCTTCCAGGGTCTGGATAGCGCGCCGGATCTCGAGTTTAGCGCCGAGGGCCGGAAGCTCATCCTGACCGCCGACAGCCTTGGCTCGCTGGACCGGGGCTCTCCGGTGTATTACCGGCAAATTCAGGTCGGGGAAGTCATGCAGTACGAGCTTGCCGATGATACCGAACGGGTGAGTATCTCGGTGTTTATCCGCGCGCCGTACAACAGCCTTGTCAACAACAACACCCGGTTCTGGAATGCCAGTGGTATCAACGTCGAGATTGGCCCTGGCGGCATCATCGCTGATATGGAATCGATCACCTCACTGGTCAGCGGCGGAATTGCTTTCGAGACGCCGGTTAATCTTGAATACGATCAGAGCAGTGAACCCAAAGAACAGTTCGTACTGCACCCCAACTACCGTAACGCAACTGAAAAGCCTTACGAAAACAGCCAATTGTTCGTGATGTATTTCGACAGCTCTTTACGGGGACTCAACAAGGGTTCCAGCGTGGAATTCCGCGGTATAGAAATCGGCAAGGTATTGGATATCAATCTCAAACTCAATCACGAGACCCTGGAAGTCAACGCTCCGGTGCTCGTCGAACTGCATCCCGAAACAATCATTCCGAGCGGCGAGATTACAAGCCAGGAACAGGTGGTCAACGCCTGGCTAGAACGCGGACTGCGTGCCCAATTGAGTACATCCAACCTGCTTACCGGGCAGTTGTTTATCGATCTGTCTTTTCATGCCGACGCCAAGCCCTTTTCGCCTTCGTTGGTGGATGATATCGCTGTGTTTCCCACGGTTCCGCCCACTTTCGACCGGCTTGCACAAACCGCCACGGATATGTTTGAAAAACTGGCAAAGATGCCTTTGCTGGAAATCACCGAAGAAATCCACGCCAGCGTTCAATCACTCAACGCCGTCCTCAATCAGGAGGATTCAGAAAGCGCAATTGCAAATCTAAACGTGACCCTGAAGAACATCAACGCCTTGAGTAAAAAGATGAACGAGGATCTGCCGCAAATCAGCGATCAGCTCAATACATCTCTGGAAAAGCTGGATGTGACGCTGGATGGCGCCGGCCAGGTACTCGCCGAGGATTCACAGCTTTTCTACGATTTGCATGAACTGATGCGATCCTTGTCAGAAGCGGCCAAATCTTTCGAGTCACTCAGCAATTACCTGGAGCGCAACCCCAGTTCGCTGCTTTACGGAAAACCCGGAAATTAACTT
>JAGRHW010000268.1 GCA_020444765.1 Gammaproteobacteria bacterium
CAAAAATCTCCTCTCTTTCACTCTTCGCAGGACGCAGAATAATAAAATCACCAGCAACAACGGCCAGTTTTCAGGTACAAAAAAAACCACGCTTCTTTCGATGCGCGGTTTTTTGAACGGCTTTGCGTTGAAACGCCGTGCGTGTATCAGGCCTTAAGAATCTTCAATACATCTTCCAGCTCGCTGCGCAATTGCCGCACGAGTTGCTGCGACTGGGAGTTGTCATCTTTGGCGGTCTCGCCGTCGAGATGCTGACGCGCGCCTCCGATCGTATAGCCCTGCTGGTAAAGCAGGCTGCGAATCTGGCGGATAAGCATGACGTCGTGGCGCTGATAGTAACGTCGGTTACCACGCCGCTTGACGGGCTTGAGACCGGGAAACTCCTGCTCCCAGTAACGCAGCACATGCGGTTTTACCTGGCAGAGCTCACTCACTTCACCGATGGTAAAGTAACGTTTACTGGGTATTGCGGGTAATTCTTTATTGTTGCTGACTTCCAGCATAAGCTTCCACGCGCGCCTTTAATTTCTGACCGGGACGAAAGGTTACCACCCTGCGGGCCGAAATGGGAATTTCTTCACCGGTTTTCGGATTTCTGCCGGGTCTTTCCCGCTTGCTTCTGAGAACAAAATTACCGAAGCCTGAAAGTTTCACATCGTAGCCATCTTCCAGTGCCTGTCGAACCTGCTCAAAAAACTGTTCAACAAATTCCTTGGCCTCTCTTTTATTGAGGCCAAGTTCTTCGAAAAGCATTTCTGCAATCGCAGCTTTTGTTAAAGCCATTAGTCTACATCCTTAGAGTTGCACCAAGTTTTTCTTCGAGAACTTTAATGATGCCTGCCACGGATTTCTCAACTTCGTTTTCACCAAGGGTGCGTGAATTATCCTGTAAAATCAAGCCTAAAGCCACGCTTTTTAGCTCTTTAGCTATCTTGTCGCCTCGATATACATCAAAAACAACGACTTTTTTCAGATACTCCACACCACTTTGCAAAACCGCCTGTTCGACGGAACGCATCGGTATCGCGTCATCAAGCACAATGGCAATGTCCCGTCTTACCGCAGGAAATTTGGAAATCTCCTGATAAGCCGGCAGAAATGCTGTTTCCAGCAATTTCAGATCAATCTCGAAGATTATTGCTGTTTGCGACAAATCCAGAGATTTCTGAAGGTTAGGATGCAAAGTTCCAATCCAGCCGACCACACGATCAGCCTGTAAAATCGTCGCGGACTGGCCCGGATGCAGCGCCGGGTGTTGGGCGGCCTGGAAAAACAGGTCGTCGACATGCAGGCGTTCGAACAAACCTTCGAGATCACCTTTGAGATCGAAAAAATCCGCCTGACGATCTGAGCCCGTCCAGTTTTCCTGTACCAGCCTGCCACTGATCAGGCCACCGAGAACGCGCTCCTGCTGCAGGCCAGCGGCGCTCTGCACAAACCGCAGGCCCGACTCGAACAGGCGCACATCACTGACCTGTCGGTTGAGATTTTTCTGCAGCGTGGCGACCAGACCCGGCCACAGCGAAACGCGCATGACCGAAAGATCGCTGGAAATCGGATTGCTGAGCGGCAGGGCATTGCCCTCTGGAAACAGTTTCTCCTGCAATTCATGATCGACAAAGCTGTAGGTCACCACTTCCTGGTAACCGCGGTCGACCAGATATTCGCGCGCGGTTTCCAACCCGGCCGGATGATCCTTGACGGTACGGAATTCCGGCGACAAATCCGGAAATGTGCGAGGCAACTTGTGATAACCGTAAACCCGGGCGATTTCCTCGATGAGATCGGCTTCGATTCGCAAGTCATAGCGATAGCCCGGAGCCCGCGCCAGCCAGCCGTCTTCGCGCTTATCGAGTTGCACGCCGAGCTTGCCAAGGCAGGACTCAACATCAGTGTCGGCAACTTCGATACCGAGCAGTCGCTTGATACGCGCGCGACGCAGGACGAAAGGCTCGGCCAGCGGCAGTCTCGCGGCTTCGCTAAACTCGCTGATTTCGCCCGCCTGACCACCACAGATGTCCAGAATCAATTGCGTGGCGTAATCCAACGCTTCTTGTTGCAAACGGGGATCGACGCCCCGTTCAAACCTGTGGCCCGACTCGGTATGGACAGCATAGCGCCTGGATTTTCCAACGATGTGTTCCGGCAGGAACAGCGCGCTTTCGAGAAAAATCCGCTGACTCTTTTCATCACAGCCCGTCGAGTCCCCACCCATAATGCCGGCAATGCCGATCGCGCCGCTCTGATCGGCGATCACGGTCGTATCCTGATCGAGAGCCACTTCCCGCCCGTCGAGCAATACCAGTTTCTCGCCCTGCCCGGCATGCCTGACGATAATACCGCCCGCAACCTTGGTCAGATCGAATGCGTGCATCGGTTGGCCGATTTCCAGCATCACGTAGTTGGTGACGTCCACCACCGGTGAAATTGCCCGCACGCCGCTGCGGCGCAGTCTTTCAACCAGCCAGAGCGGTGATTGCACGGAATTGTCGACGCCGTCGATGACCCGCCCGGTATAAACGACACAGGCGTTGTCAGGCTCAACGGTTACCGGCAAGGTATCGGCGATCGTCGGTTCGATCGTCTGCGTAATCGTTCTGGCAAGCGGTATTTCGTTACGCGCACTCAAATCCCGGGCAACACCGCGTATACAAAAGCAGTCGCCGCGATTCGGTGTAATATCGATATCGATAATCGTGTCCTGCAGCTTCAGGTAATCACCCAGCGCCACGCCGGCAGGCGCATCATCCGGGAGGACCATCAGTCCATCCGATGCTTCCGACAGTCCGAGCTCCGATTCAGAGCACAACATCCCGGCAGACTCGACACCACGCAGCTTGGTTTTCTTGATCTTCATACCGGACGGCAGTCGCGCGCCCACGGTTGCAAAAGCGGTCTTCATGCCTTCGCTGACGTTCGGCGCGCCGCAAACGACCTGCGTGACCGACTTGCCGTCGTCAACCTGACAAACCCGCAGACGATCCGCATCCGGGTGTGGCGAAACTGATTGTACATGCCCGACAATCACGCCCTCGAACAAGGTTCCGAGGCGTTCCACCGAATCCACTTCCAGCCCCAGCATGGTCAACTGCTCGGCCAGCTCCTCGCTGCCGATTTGCGGGTCGATCCATTCACGTAACCATTTTTCACTGAATTTCATTATCTTTACCGAATCAACTGAATTGGCGGAGGAAACGCAAATCGTTCTCGAAAAACTGTCGCAGATCCTTGACTCCGTAACGCAACATGGCAAGGCGCTCTATGCCCATGCCAAAGGCATAGCCGGTGAATTTCTCGTTATCGACACCCACCGCCTTGAAAACATTCGGGTGTACCATGCCCGCACCCAATACCTCAAGCCAGGCCCCGTCACCGATACGAATATCAACCTCGGTCGAAGGCTCGGTAAAGGGGAAAAACGAAGGCCGGAAACGGATCTGCACATCGGAGTTATCAAAAAACTGTTCGAGAAAACCCTGCAAATGCCCCATCAGATCGCTGAAGGTGATATTCGTGTCGACAAGCAAGCCCTCCACCTGGTGGAACATCGGCGTGTGCGTCATGTCTGAATCACAACGATAAACCCGACCGGGAGCGACGATCCGGTAAGGCGGTTTGTTATTTTCCATATAGCGGATCTGGACCGACGAAGTGTGCGTCCGCAAGAGCAGACCGCTGTCGAAAAAGAACGTATCGTGCATGGCCCGCGCCGGATGGTGCGGCTCGAAGTTCAACGCTTCGAAATTATGATAGTCATCCTCGATTTCCGGGCCTTCCTGCACCTCGAAGCCAAGCTGCGAAAACAGTTTGGCAATCCGGCGACTGGCCAGTGTTACCGGATGCAGACCGCCTTCGGTCCGGTTGCGGCCGGGCAAGGTTACATCAACGGTTTCCCGAGCGAGCCTGGCATCGATCTCCTGCATCTCCAACTGCCGAGTCCTACTGTCGATCTGCTCGGCAATCTGCCGCTTCAACACATTAATCGCATTTCCGGCAGCGGGTTTCTCGCTGGCAGGCAGACTGCCGAGCGATTTCAACTGCTCGGTGACCAGACCTTTTTTGCCGAGATATTTGACACGCACGGTGTCGAGTTCTCGAAGATCAGTCGCCGAGGCAATATCGGCAGTGGCGTCGGACAGCAAGCTTGAAGTATCTAGTGACACGTATTCGGTCCTCAAACGAAAAACGGGAAAAGGCCTGCGCCTTTTCCCGTTTTGAAAGTTTCGTACAACCGGTCGTGGTCCGCTGACCACGAAAGGATTGAACAAATTAACTTTGAAGGCTTGCCTTGGCTTGTTCGGCTAACTTGCTAAACGCAGCCGAATCCGCAATTGCAATATCGGACAAGACCTTGCGATCGATCTCTATACCCGCCTTGTTCAGACCATTGATCAGACGGCTATACGACATGCCGCATTCACGCGCAGCCGCATTGATTCGTGCAATCCACAGACGTCGGAACTGGCGTTTCTTCTGCCGGCGGTCACGATAGGCGTATTGACCCGCTTTGGTAACCGCTTGTTTGGCGACGCGAAAAACCCGGCTCCGGGCACCGCGATAACCTTTGGCTTTTTTCAGGATTTTTTTGTGACGGGCCCGCGCCTGTACGCCACGTTTTACTCTAGGCATCTTCTATCTCCCGATTAACGCAGGTAAGGCAAGAGACGTTCGATGAGTACTTCATCGGACGCATGGACCATGGATTTGCCACGCAAATGGCGCTTCCGCTTGGTACTTTTCTTGGTCAGAATATGACGAAGATGCGATTGCTTTCGCTTGAAACCACCCGTACCCGTGCGCTTGAAGCGCTTGGCGGCTCCTCGATTGGACTTCATTTTTGGCATTACAAACTCCCGTTTGATTTTATGTATTAAGGCCTGGCCGAGTCGGAGTATTAAAGTCCTGCCACGGACTTTTTTTACTGCAGCGCAAGCTTGCTTGACGTCGCTTGCAGCTGTCCGCTGCAAGCGACAAATTTATTTCTTGGGGGCGATAACCATGACCATCTGACGACCTTCCATTTTCGGAAACTGCTCAACCACACCCAGTTCGGCAAGATCATCCTCGACCCGTTTGAGCAGTTTCGAACCAAGG
>JAGRHW010000269.1 GCA_020444765.1 Gammaproteobacteria bacterium
GCATGATCATCTTCGTGATCGCGGCGCTGCACGCGGCAGCCTCGGGCTGGTTGTACGCCCATATGCAGCGTTTCGTCAATCCCACACCGTTCAGTCTTAACGCCGGTATCGAGTTTTTGTTTATGTCGGTAATAGGTGGCGCGGGGCAGGTCTGGGGCGCGCTGGTCGGTGCCGGTGTGTTTACCGTGCTCAAGGAATGGTTGCAGGATCTGTTGCCGACGTTGCTGGGCGGCAGCGGCAACTATGAGGCCATCGCCTTCGGTATTCTGATGATTCTGCTCTTGCATTATGCCCGTGAGGGTCTCTGGCCGGTGTTTGCGCGACTGCTGCCGGTGACGGCGCAGCGTGGTCACGATGTTGCCACTGTGGCCGATCCGCTGTCGCGTCGTGCCATGCCCGAGCGCGGTACGCTTATCCTCGAAGCCCGGGACGTCACGCGCCGCTTTGGCGGACTGATCGCCAACAACGCCATGAATCTGCAACTTCACAGCGGCGAGATTCTCGGTCTGATCGGGCCGAACGGCGCCGGCAAGCAAGAGCACGATGTTCAACCAGCTTTCCGGCGTCGATACGCCAAGCAGTGGTGAGGTCATGTTCCTCGGTCGCGCCGTGGGCGGTCACAGCTCGCGCGAGATCGCCCGGCTCGGCATGAGCCGGACATTCCAGCACGTGCGTTTATTGGCAAAGATGAGCGTGCTGGAAAACGTCGCCATCGGCGCGCATATGCGCGGTTCGCGTTCGGTGCTGCCGTCGGCCTGGCGACTGGATCGCGCCGAGGAGCGACGCCTGCTCGGCGAAGCGGCGCGGCAGATCGAGCGCGTTGGATTGACCCCGCATCTTTATGACGAGGCCGGCTCGCTGTCGTTGGGGCAGCAGCGGATTCTGGAAATTGCCCGTGCTCTGGCGTCCGATCCGTGCTGCCTGCTGCTCGACGAACCGGCGGCCGGTCTGCGGCTCAAGGAAAAACAGGAACTCGCGGCCTTGTTGTCGCGCCTGCGCGAAGAAGGCATTGCCATCCTGCTGGTCGAGCACGATATGGATTTTGTGATGGGGCTGGTCGACCGCATCGTGGTCATGGAATTCGGCAGCAAAATCGCCGAAGGCCTGCCCGAGGAAATCCAGCAGAACCCGGCGGTGCTGGAAGCCTATCTGGGGGGAGTCGACGCATGAGTCAGAGCAGCGCCTTGTTGCAGGTCGGTGGATTGCAGGTCAGCTACGGCAAGGTGCCGGCGCTGGTCGACGCGGCTATCGAGGTTCCCGAAGGCAGTATCGTCACTGTGATCGGCCCCAACGGCGCCGGCAAGACCACCATGCTGTCGGCCATCATGGGTTTGCTGCCGGCCCGCGGTAGTGTGGTTTTCGATGGCGCTGAGCGCGCGCCGGCGCAGGTGGAGGAGATGGTCGCGGCAGGCATGAGTCTGGTGCCGGAAAAGCGCGAACTGTTCGGCAGCATGAGCGTTGAGGACAACCTGCTGCTCGGTGCTTTTCATCGTTATCGCAGTGGTCTGCGGGATCATCACGAAACGCTGGCTGAGGTCTATGCGCGTTTTCCGCGTTTGCAGCAGCGGCGCGGGCAATATGCCGGCACGCTGTCCGGCGGCGAGCGGCAAATGCTGGCTATCGGCCGGGCCCTGATGGGCAAGCCGCGTCTGTTGATGCTGGATGAACCCAGCCTGGGGCTGGCGCCGCTGATCACGCGCGAGATTTTTCGCATTATTTGCGAGCTGCGTGAATCCGGTGTCTCGGTTCTGCTGGTCGAACAAAATGCAAGAGCGGCTCTGGCGGTGGCGGACTACGCCTACGTGCTGGAAACCGGTGAGGTTGCCATGCAGGGGCCGGCCGGGGATTTACGTGACGACCCGGCGATTATCGAAACCTATCTCGGCCTGTCCGGAAAACACCAGGATAGCCTGGCTCTTTGACCCCGCCTGGTGCGGATTATAAAACAAGAAAGTGACCGGCTTGCTGGCGGGCAACTTTCACGAAAGAGGCCGATCGCTCCATTCAGGGGCGACAGCCGATGTTCAACACTGTAGGAGAATCGAGAATGAAGAAGACTGCGTTACTGTGTTCGTCCCTGCTGATGCTTTCCGTTCAGGGGGCGATTGCCGACGTCAATGTGGGCATAACTTTATCGAGTACGGGACCCGGTGCCTCGCTTGGCATACCGGAAAAGAATGCGCTGAAGTTTTTCCCCACTGAGGCCGGCGGTGAAAAAATCAACTACATCGTGCTTGACGATGCTACTGACCCTTCCGCGGCGACCAAGAATGCACGCAAACTGGTTTCCGAAGACAAGGTCGATATTCTGGTCGGTTCCTCGGTCACGCCGTCGTCGCTGGCGGTTGCTGAAGTAGCCGTCGAAAGCGGGACCCCGCAGATCGCCATCGCGCCGATCAATCTGCCGCCGGAAAAGAACGCCTGGGTGTTTCGCACGCCGCACAGTAACAGCGTCATGGCGTCAGCACTGGTCGAGCATATGCAGAAGAGCGGCGTTAAAACCCTGGGCTTCATCGGTTATTCCGACGCCTATGGCGAGGACTGGATTACAGCCCTGACACCACTGCTGGAAGAAAACAGCATCGAGCTGGTGGCTACCGAGCGTTACAACCGCACTGATACCTCCGTCAGCGGACAGGTCCTTAAACTGATCTCGCGCAAGCCCGATGCGATTATCGTGGTAGGTTCGGGCAGCCCGGCCGCACTGCCGCAAACCGCGCTGGTCGAGCGACGTTACCAGGGGCAGATCTATCAGACTCACGCCGCCGCCAATCAGGCCTTTCTCGGCGTGGCAGGCAAGGCCGCTGAAGGTGTGATCATGCCGGTCGGCCCGGTGGTGGTGGTTGATCAGCTCGATGACAGTCATCCTTCAAAGTCCATCGGTGCGCAGCTTGTGGCTGATTACAACAGTGCCTACGGCGATAATTCCTTTGCTTCCTTTGCCAGCTATTCCTTCGATGCCGGTCTATTGATCGCCGATGCCGTACCCAAGGCATTGGCAGTGGCGAAACCGGGTACCGCTGAGTTCAGAATGGCACTGCGCGATGCACTGCAGGCCGGTGACGAGGTCGTCGGTACCAATGGCGTCTATCACATGACCGAAGAGGACCACTTTGGTCTGGACCCGCGTGGACGCGTTCTGGTTCAAATCAAGGACGGAAAATACAACCTGCTGCCGATGTGAGGTAAGTGACGATGAACGGGGAAGTCGCACGTGGCCCAAGCGAGGGCCACGCAGCAAAATTTGCTGATCCACATGTGTTGATCGAAGCGCGTGCGGATGGTACGCGCATTCTAAGGTCAGGTATGGCGCTGGGCGACAGCTACGCCCGCTGCGTGGGTGAGTGGCTCGAGCATTGGGCCCGGACCACTCCCGGGCAGATTTTCCTGGCCGAGCGGGACACGGATGACCGGTGGCAGACACTCAGCTATGGCGAGACGCATGAACGTGTACTGGCGGTAGCCGGCTGGTTGTGCGGGCAGAATCTCTCGGCCGAGCGGCCGGTGGTGATTCTTTCCGATAACTCTATCGAGCATGCGATCCTGTCGCTGGCGGCGATGCATATCGGCATACCGAGCAGCTCGATTTCACCCGGCAATTCTCTGATGTCGCGCGATTTCGGCAAGCTCAAGGCGAACTTCGAACTGCTGACGCCGGGCGTGGTGTTTGCCGATCCGATTGAAAAATACAAGCCAGCGCTGGACGCGGTACGCTCGCTTTACAGCGGCGTGGTGGTCAGCGGCAAACTCAGCGGCCCGGCCGACGATGTGCTGCCGTTCAGCGAAATTGAAGCGCAAGGCAAAGGTAAAGAAGAACTGGTGATGAGCGCCTTCCGGCGTATTACGCCCGAGACCATCGGCAAGTTTCTTTTTACTTCCGGCTCGGTCGGTTCGCCCAAGGCGGTGGTCAATACCCAGCGCATGATGTGCTCCAACCAGCGCGCCAAGGAGTTGATGTGGCCGCTGCTCTCGCATTGCCCGCCTGTGCTGGTTGAATGGTTACCCTGGAGCCACACGTTCGGTGGCAATCACAATTTCAATATGGTGTTGCGCTGGGGCGGCACGCTCTATATCGATAGTGGCAAGCCTGCCCCTGGACTGATCGAGCCAACCATCCGCAATTTGCGCGAAATCTCGCCAACCATGTATTTCAATGTCCCGCGGGCCTACGACATGCTGGTGCCGCTGCTCGAAGCTGACGCCGATCTGCGCGAGAATTTTTTCCGCAAACTGGAGTTTGTCTTTTATGCCGGTGCCGCCTTGCCGCGTCACCTATGGGAAAAGCTTGAGCGAATGGGTGAGGAGACCACCGGCCGCAAGGTGCTGGTGGTTTCTTCCTGGGGGGCTACCGAGACCGCGCCGATTGCCACGGACTGTCATTTTCAGGCCGTTCGTCCAGGCGTGATCGGACTGCCCGTGCCGGGTACCGAACTCAAGCTGGTACCGGTCGCCGACAAAATGGAAGTGCGGGTGCGCGGGCCGAATGTGTTTCCGTGCTACTGGAAACAGCCGGACGTGACCGCCAAGGCGTTCGACGAAGAAGGCTTTTATATGTGCGGCGACGCCGTGGAATTTGTCGATGTCGCCAACCCCACGCTGGGGCTGTTGTTCGACGGCCGGGTCGGCGAGGACTTCAAGCTGCTGACCGGTACCTGGGTCCATGTGGGTACGCTGCGCGTGGCGGGGATCGACGCGCTCAAGCCGCTTGCGCAGGATATCGTGGTGACCGGGCATGATCGCGACGACGTCGGTTTTCTGGTCTTCCCGAATATTCCGCAGTGCCGCGCACTGTGTGGCGATCTGCCGGAAGACGCCTCGGTCGAGGCCGTGCTTGCACATGCCGCCGTGCGTGAGGCGGTGGCGCAAGGGCTGGCAGCAATGAAGGCGCGCGGCGGTGGTAGCTCCAAGTATGCCTCGCGGGCAATCCTGCTGACCGAACCGCCCTCGGTAGAGGATGGGGAAATCACCGACAAGGGCTACATCAATCAGCGTAAGGTGCTGACACGCCGCGCCGGGCTGGTCGAAAAGCTGTACCAAGAATCGCCGGATGCCTGCGTGATCAGCGCAGCAATGCAACTCTGAAACCGGCTTA
>JAGRHW010000026.1 GCA_020444765.1 Gammaproteobacteria bacterium
AGCCGGAATACGGGTTTCCGCCAGCAACGCTCCCAGATCCAGTACCGGAATAACGCGGCCATCGGACTGTACGCAAGCGCCGGAATACCCGCCCAGGGCAGCAACCTGCTGACCGACGCCCTTGACGATGGTTTCCAGGTGGCCAGGTACATGGTCGACCTCGATGGCCAGGATTTCCTTGCCGATACTGACAAAAACCAGCGAATGCGCGGCACTACCAGGTTTGCTCTCCGGCAAATCCAATAATTCGGCGAGAGAAAGTCGTCTGCACGCATGTCCGGCAAAATCGATCCTGAGATCCGGGTCAGCGGCCAAGGCTTCCTGCTCAGCTTTGGAAATCCGGTTTACGCCGTTCACCCGGCTTGCCGGAATCGCGAAAACCCGATCAGCCACGGCAAGCGTCAGAACCTGATTAACAAATTGTGATTGCGGAATACGGATCTGGAACGTCGTCCCCTTTCCCGCTTCGGAGTGCATGACCAGACTGCCGCCGACCCGCAGCAAATCCCGCCGCGCGGCATCCAGACCGACTCCGCGGCCGGCGATCTGATCAAGCTGTTCAGCGGTAGAGAATCCGGGCTTGAGCAGCAGCGCAAGCGCCGTCTGATCCGACAGCATCATATCTTTGTCGATCAGTTTTTTATCCAGCGCGATTTGCCGGATTTTTTGCAGATCGACGCCGGCCCCGTCATCAGCGACCGTTATCTGGATATCGCCATCATCGATCTGTAAACGCACATCGACCCGTCCGGTTCCGGGCTTGGCGGATTCCTTCCGTTCCGTGGCGGCTTCGATACCGTGAGCAACCGCATTTCTCAGCAGGTGTTCGAGCGGCGAAACGATATGTTTGAGAATACCGCGATCAATAACATTTCCGCCTCCTTCAACCGTCAGGCGAACAGACTTACCGCAACTCGCCGCGGCGTTTTCCACGGTTTTTTGCAAGCGCGACACCACACTCGAAAAGCGGACCATCTGTACCTGCCCGAGCGTCTCCTGTACAAGCATAGTAAGCCGCATCTGCTCACCAAGCTCGATTTCGGCCTGGCGCAAATTCACCCCGATCGAATAACGAATATCATCGAGATCTGAAAACGATTCAAGAATACTGCGGGAAATTTCCTGCAAGCGGCCATACTTATCCAGCTCCAGCGGATCGAATCCCGGCGTTTCGCGTTTGCCGCCTTCGGCATTGATATGCAAGTCTGACTCTATATCGAGTTCGCGCAATTGCTGGCGCAGGCGAGTCACGGTCTGATCCAGTTCGCCGAGCGACTCAGCAAGACCGCCGTGATACTGGGCGAGATGTGCATGGTGGACGCCGCTTTCGTTGCCGAGATCACTGAGACGTTCAATGATGGCAGGATCGACACGCAGGCGCCCGGTCAGAAACTCACCGGTGCTTTCCAGATCCGGCTCGTCCGGCAACACCACATCGGCCCTGTTGATCGCCACTGTTTCAACGCCTGTTTCATCAGTAGTTTCCGCTTCTAGCATGGCGGTCTGTTCGCCGGCCGCCACCAGCCGCACGTCGGAGCGCACGCTTCTCAACTCGTTGATCAACCAGTCGAAATAGCCCGGCGTATCTCCGGACAAAGCCTGTTCCAGATTGACACCGATTGCTTCGATTGCATCTTCGAGCGCATCAAAGGCATCCGCTTCGATCGGCGCCGATGTATCCATCCAGCGCTGTACGGCGTCCTCCATGGCGTGCGCCAGATCGGCTATTCCCGCATAAGACGCAACCCTGGCACTACCTTTGAGCGTGTGCAGCGACGATTGCAGCTCCCTGGCCAGCTCACGGTCGGCAGAGTGCGCTTTCCAGCGCGTCATCAGGTGCTGCAGATTTTCGGTAATATCCTGCGCCTCTTCGAGAAACACCGATTGCAACTCACCCAGTTTCGGCGTTCGGGTGATATCCTCTGTCTCGGCGACTACCCGCTCGGCGAAGCTTTCCAGACGTGATTCGACATCAGCCACGAAATCCGGTTCGGCCGCAGCACTGCGCAGCGCATCGAGTCGCATCTCCAACGCCCTGACGACCTCGCCCAGATACAGTGTTTCGCCCCGGCTGAAACGCCCTCCGGCGCGTTGCTTGCGCTTGACTGCCGCTTCGGCCGGCGCCAGCAGGCTGGCTACCGTTTCCACCCTTGCAGTTTGTGCGCTGCCCGTCAATGTATGAAACGCGCGCACCATCTTGTCCGAAGGCTCGACCTTGCCATCGCCGCTCAGCGCCTTGTCGATAATGGTTTTCAGGGTAGCGATATGCTGCGCGCATTCATTACTGAAGATCTCGAAGAGCACGGGGTCAAACCCGGCCGTTTTTTGTCGCTCCGGTGGCTGTTCTCTATCCGGCCGACCGTCTTCATGCGCGACTTTTTTAAGACGCGGTGCCTCGGCCTCCTCGATCGGCGAGTACAGATGCTCGGGTCGCCGCCCGGCAGCCGAGCCCATCTCGATCGTGTCGGCTTGCTCCATCGAAGGCAATTGCAGCGTATCGGATGATTCGACAACCCCTGTCACATCGAGCGTTTGGGTCAGCTCGAGTACCGGTTCGTCGGCATCGGTGAGATCCAGTTCATCAAACGCGTCGCTTTCTGCCGCCCCGGCGGAACTTTCCTCAACATCGGCGGACCCGACGGCTGTTACCAAACTGCCCGGTGCCGCGCTTTTTTCTTTGGCCTCCAGATCGGCCAGGGTTGGCTTGTTCTCGGAAAGCCCGGGTTCGGCATGATCGTCGGATTCAGCCAAAAGAAACGCACGGGCCTTGAGTTCTTCCATGCCCTCGACCTGTTCGGAAGCGCCATGCAACTGATCGACGAGTTGCGGCAAGGCGGCAATCGATTCGCGCAAGTGGTCGAGTATCCGCCCGTCCAGCGGAACACTGCCGGAAATGACCCGGTTAAGCAGGTTTTCGTTGGCCCATGCAAACTCCGAAACACTTGAAGCGCCAACCATTCGCCCGCTGCCCTTGAGCGTGTGATAGGCCCGGCGAATACGCTCCAGCGCCTTGCGATCCTGGTTGTCGGTCTGCAGCCGGGACATGGCCTCGCCGATGGCATTGAACTGCTGCATGGCTTCTTTGATAAAGATATCGAGCATTTCAGAGCCGCCACTCGGCGCCTCCCCGACAATGTCGGATTCAACCGGCTGAATCTTTATCGTTTGAGAAGCCTCGTCGTCTTCCTTGTCCTCGGGAACCGGCGCGGGCTGCGCGGTATCCTGGAGTAACAGGTCCAGCGCATCGGCGCTACGGGTCAGCAGGTCAGCCATGACCGGTTGACGCTGAATATGCAACTCCATATAAACTTCGATATTGCTGATTACATCGGCAAAATTTCGTTTCGCCGCCGCCGACAGCGCAAGCTTTTTTTCCGTGCTCAGTGATTCAGCGTAACCGGCCAACCCGTTCAACAGCAGCGCCAACTCCGGCATTGGCAAAATCTGCAGGGCTCCGGAAGTTTCCTTCAAGAGATCGCTAATCAGCGAAAACTGGCTGTCCGCCGGCAAACCGTCGAGGATTTTCTGGTACGCTTCCTTGACTCTTTCCAGTGAACGCATCGACTCACGCAGCAAACTGACGAGTAACTCATCGATCTGCTGATTACCGAGCAGGTGCTCCTCGTCCTTTGTCGGGAAATCTCCCTGACCCGTGGCATGCGGAAGTTGCTCCCTGGCGTGGATATATTCGTCCAGCGCATTCTCTATCCGCAGGGTTTCTGCGGCGATCTCGAGCAAACCGGCCTTGTCGCTGGCGGCATGCTTGTAAAATTTCTTGATCTTTCCCAGCAACTCATCATTGAGATCGGCCACTTTGTGCATGCCGAGCATCTGCAAAGTCGATGAAAGTTTTGCAAGCCGCTCCGGCAGGCTGGCAAGACTTTCGGGCTCAGGCTCATCAGCATGGGCAAAAATCTCAATGGCGGTTTTTACCTGCGCCAGCTCTTCGCGCACACCTTCTCCGGCAGCTTCGAGCATCTTGATACCCGGCCCGTCCAGCGCGTGCAGCGCCTGATCACGGTTACCCTGACTCGGGAGCAATTCATGGAGTTGATAAAAAGACTGTATTTGGCGGACTTTTTTGCTCTGCGACGTCGATAATGCAATATAGTAAAGCAGGTTTTTGAAGATTTCCGTCGGCGTGGACTGATAAATCGCCTTTGACTTCATCGCCATGAGCTTCTGCAGCAGGCGCTCGATCTGACCAAACAACAACTTGATCGATGCGTTTGGCTCAAGCCCGCCATCGAGCAGCGATTCGACGACTGCACGGGCCACACGCCACAAACGTGACAAGTCTGTCCCCTTGGAATCCTGATACAAATCATCGAAGACCGAGGCAATATTCGCCAGACTTTGCTCGACATCCACGCCTCTGTACCACTTCAACAGAGATTGCATCAGCGGTGTTCTGGCATGCTTGATGGCAGAACGGAAACGCCGCTCCTCGTCTTTTTCGAGGCTGCCCGGTTGCAAATGCCGTGCATTGGCAAAATCCGGCAGCAACATGACGGCCTCTGACAACAGGCTCGACCCGCGCACAGCGCGCATATCATTCAGCAAGGGTAGCAACGCCAGCGGGATATCCGCGCTGCCGTTTTTGACATAGGTGAGATATTCGGGCAACTGCTGACTGGCCCGGACCAGAATCACTGTCGCGTCATCCTGACTACGGGTACGCTGATCGGCAAACGCCTGTAACAGTTTGTCGAGTTCTCCGGATAACAGCGCCGCACCATGCAACTCGATCAGTTTCAGTGTATCGCTGATTTCCGCCACCCGCTCGCGTAACTCGGGCAGCAGCTCCCGGTTGTCGGCATTACCGACAAACAAGGCGATATTATCCTGTACGGCCGCCAACACCCTGATAAGCTCATCGATCACTCGGGAGCGATAATTCAGGCCTGACACTGCACTCATATCAGTCATCGCGGACCCGGTCTTCAGGCTCGCCGGCGGTCTCTTCTGATCCGCTGGCAGATACCTCCCCTATCGGCCTTGCCGTATCCGTTTCCGGGTTTTCCAGATCTTCCGCCGGTAATACAAATCCCGATACCTCCTGCATGAGCTCCCTGGACATGTTCTCCAGTTCCAGTATCGAAGATGCAGTACTCTTCATACCCTCATTGGTTTGTTGAGCAATATCACTGATAACCCGCATATTGCCTGAGAGTTTTGACGTCACCTCGGCCTGCCTGGCCGCCTTGTCGGCAATCGACTGGATCTTCTCGGACAGCTGCTGCGAAACCAGCTGGATGTCATTAAGACTGGCGCCGGCCTGCTCGGCCAGCGATGCGCCTTTGACGACGCCCGAGGTGCTTTTCTCCATCGAGGCAATCGCGGCGCGGGTATCGGCCTGAATAGTCACGATCAGGCCCTCGATCTCGCGGGTTCCCTCATTAACGCGTTCAGCCAGCTTTTGCACTTCATCGGCAACCGGCGAAAACTTGTTATATCCGCCGGCGGAACTGGTTTGTATTGCAGCGTTCAGGGCCAGCAGATTGGTTCGCTCGGCGATGTCATTGACCAGGCTGATAATCTCACCAATCTGCTGAGAGCTTTCACCCAGACGCTTGAGCCGTTTCGAAGTATCCTGAATCTGCTGACGAATATCGGACATGCCGGCCATGGTTTCGCTGACGGCGGCAAAACCCGATTGTGCATTCAAGACGGATTGCACGGCGATTTCCTTCGCTTCAGCGGATTTCTCCGACATCTGCCGCATGGTATTCGCCATGGCGGTAATATAGTTGCTCGAGCGGCGTACCTCGCGCTCCTGCAAACCACTGGCCCGGCTCAGGCGCATCGCGGTCTGACCGGTTTCCTGCGCCGCCGCGGCAACCCGGGTGGACGTTCGCTTGATCGTCACGACAAGATTGCGGATAGTATCGATCGCGTAGTTGACCGAATCGGCTATGGCGCCGGTAATATCTTCCGTGACCGTGGCACGAGCCGTCAGATCACCTTCGGCCAGATCCGTGATCTCATCCAGCAGGCGCAGGATCGCGCGCTGATTGGCGGCGTTCTTGTTCATCGACATAGCGATCTTGTTTTGCGAATCGCGCCAGAAAACAATCGCCAGGATAAACAGGAACAATAAGGAAAACAGCGCCGCCACGACACCAAGCCGGAACAGATAGTTTTGCTCCCGCACCAGCACTTTTATCGCGTCGCGTAATTTGTCCAGCAGTAACTGAAGCTCGGAGTTTTTTGCATACTGATGGGTCAGGGCACCCTGGACAATATCGGCAGCCGGTTCTGCAACCGCAAACAAGGGGTCGAGGCGTTCGATCTCGGTTTGCATTTCACTCAGCAGAATGTCGGCATCCGCATCGCCGACACCGGTCAGTGGCTGCATTTGCGAACGGACTGCCTGCCAGCGCTCGATCAGGGATTGTTTGTCGGCAGCCAGAGGATTCTGCTGATAATCCACGACAGTTTCATGCAGCGCGTTCAGCAAGCTTTCAAACTCGGCATGCGCGCTTTTTTTACTTTCATCGACCGCAATCGTTGCCAGCAGACGGCCCAGGGAGGCGCTCAGGCCAGACAGGGTTTCCAGTTGCCCGGGATCGGGATCAGCGTTCTGCCGGTCGGGCGCGGAGACTGATGCATGTTGCAGGCTGCCGACCAGATTCTCCCAGGCGCCACTCACCGGCTGCAGGTCCGGCATCAGAATGGCCGGCAGCGCTGGCGCCAGGCCTGCATTGGATTCACCGGCCAGATCCCCGATCAGCTGATTCCCGCGTTTGATACCATCACTCACCCTGCTCTCGGACTCCGGCATGACCGAATCGAGCACGAGCCGGGTGGCAACCGTGCGAAATTGCGCAACCGCATCCAGCAGACGATGGTTGTTATCCGTTTTGCGATTCGCCTCGATAAAACAATAAGCGGCCGCCACCAGACTCAGAATCAGCAGTAAAAACAAAATGACGGCGGGCTTGCCAAAACCCGCCTGAATACGTCCGAACCTGCTGATTACTGATTTCACGGCATCGTTCTCAGGGTTAACCGGCCACTTGCGGACGTCTCACGTCCAGAAAAAGTTCACTGTTGATAATCAGATCGGGGTCGAGCACCGGATAGATTGCGCCATCGTCGTGAACAACTTCAAGCGCCCAGGGCCGCAGAGTTTCCGGTAAATCCGTGGTATCGGCGAGTAAGTGGCTGGTCGAGTATTTTTTCAGACCAATGATCTCATTGACCAGCAGGGCATATACCTCTTCGTCCCGGTTGATCACGATCAAGCGGCTATGTCCGTCTTCGATGCAATTGCTTCCAAACAGAAAACCTCCCAGATCGCTGACCGGGATGATATTGCCCCGCGAGCTGGCCAAGCCTCTGAACCATTTTTTACAACCAGGCAAAGACGTGCACAAAGGCAGTTCGATGATTTCAGCGATATGCGAGACGCCGGTCAGTAAAACCTGGTCTGCGACGCGGTAGGCAAGCATCTGCAGCAAAGCCGGCTCACTCATCGGCCAGCGCGGACTCGACACAACGCACCAGCTCTTTTTCAGAGACCGGCTTGACGATATAACCACGGGCGCCTTGCCGCAGCCCCCAGATCCGGTCGGTCTCCTGATCCTTGGTGGTGACGATTACGATAGGAATACCGGAAGTTTTCTCGTCCCTGTGCAGCTTCCGGGTTGCCTGAAACCCATTGATGCCCGGCATGACTATATCCATCAGAATCAAATCCGGTTGAATTTCCTGCGCCATGCGGATGCCGGTTTCGCCGTCGGCCGCGGTCTCGACCCGAAAGCCGTTGTGTTCGAGCATGCTCTGGAACACATGCACTTCTGTCGGGGAATCGTCGACAATCAGAATGCTTCGCATCTAGGCATTTTCCTCGGCGGCCTTTTCGGTCGCGTCGGCCGGAGAGCCGAGGTGCTCATCGATCGCACCGAGCAGATCGTCGCGGGTAAACGGCTTGGTCAGGTAAAACTGTGAACCGACGATGCGCCCTCGCGCCTTGTCGAAAATACTGTCCTTGCTGGACAACAGGATAATCGGTATCGAACTGTAGCGGGCGTTGTTTTTGATCAGAGCGCAGGTTTGATAACCGTCCAGCCGCGGCATCATGATATCGACAAAGATGATATCCGGATTGTGCTCGACGACTTTGGCCAGCGCTTCGTAACCGTCGTTAGCGGTAATGACCTCGAAACCTTCCTGGCTTAACAGATTTTCGGCTGATCGACGGATGGTTTTGCTGTCATCGATAACCAGAATTTTCGCGCCCTTGTGTTTACTGCTCGACACCGTCACCCCCGCTTTACTCCCAAAATCCGTGGCTGACAATTTATTGTCGGCCGACCATCGCACAGCACGATAATGGCCCCTGTCAAGGTTGGGATTTAACATCCGAACTGTATAACAGGCGAGGTGTTTAATCAAACCCGATACAAATTAATTCAACCGCTTAAGCCAGATAATTCACACACTCTGACAGACTGTATAATTACATGACGACAAGCTGTCAGGAACGGGTTTCGAAGCATAAGGGTTAGCCGAAGAAAAATTGCAATTCCTGCCGACGACGATAATCCGATACCATAGGCCCGACAACGAAAATCCTCACCACGGAACACACTCTAATGCGTATAAAACTTGGCGTCATCATGGACCCGATCGAGTCCATCAAACCTTATAAAGACAGCACCTTCGCCATGATGCTCGCGGCGCAGAAACGCGGCTGGGAGATTTTCTACATGCTGCCCGGCGACTGCTATCTGGAAAACGGCAAAGCCTTTGCCCATATGTGCCCGCTGCAAGTCGAGGACAACAACAGCGACTGGTTCGAAAAAGGCGAAGGCCTGGACCGGGAGCTGGCGGCACTGGACGTCATCCTGATGCGCGTCGATCCACCCTTCAATATGGATTACATCTACACCACCTACCTGCTCGAATACGCGGAGTCGCAAGGTACGCTGGTAGTCAACAAACCCGCTTCCCTGCGCGACGTCAACGAAAAACTCTACGCCGGCTGGTTTGCCGATTGCTGCCCGACCACCCTGGTCAGCGCCAGCGCCGCGCGTCACAAGCAGTTTCTCCAGCAGCACAAGGATATTATCGTCAAACCACTCGACGGCATGGGCGGCGCGTCAATCTTCCGGCTGCGCGAAAACGATCCGAATATCAATGTCGTGCTTGAAACCATGACCAATTTCGACAGCACGCAGATCATGGCTCAAACGTTTATTCCGGAGATCAGCGAAGGTGACAAGCGTGTTCTGCTGGTCGATGGCGTACCGGCGCCTTTCGCGCTGGCGCGCATTCCAGCAAAGGGAGAAACCCGCGGCAACCTGGCCGCAGGCGGGCGCGGCGTGGCGGTTCCGCTGTCCGAGCAGGACAAACGCATCTGCGCGCGCGTGGCGCCGACGCTGCGCGAGAAAGGCCTGTTGTTCGTCGGGCTGGACATCATCGGCGACTACCTGACGGAAATCAACGTAACCAGCCCGACCTGTATCCGCGAGCTGGACCGGGATTGTGATCTGGATATCGCCGGCGACCTGATGGATCTGATCGCTTCCAGAATTTAACACACGGATTTTCCCGCAAGGTCTACAATTGTCTGGATAAATGTCGATGCCGGCGTCCGGCATCCGCTATCCAGACAGTCCATGAACACAGCGATTTATCAACCCGACAGACAACAGACCGACCGTCTCGGCATCATGATTTTCCTGGCAGCGGCGCTGCACGGTATCATCATACTCGGGGTCGGTTTCGCGCCGATCATCCTGCAGACCAAAACGCCGCCTTCGCTGGAAGTGATCCTCGTCGACAAACGTTCGCAACTCACACCGGACGAAGCCGAGTACCTGGCGCAGGTTTCCCAGGACGGCGGTGGCGAAACCGACGACTACACACGTCCATCATCACCCTTCGTCTCCTCTCTCGATCTGGGCACCGACGGCGTCGCACCCTTGCCGCTGGAACCGGGCGCGCCGGAACTCACGGAACAATCACCGGACCAGGTTCTGACCACGTTGTTTTCCGATCAGCTGACACCGGAAACACCCGAAAAGGAAGCCATCGAGGAAGAGACCGTCAACAAGGCGGAAATCCAGATCGATCAACGCATGGAGATCGCCCGCCTGACCGCCGAGCTCGAAGCCCAGCTCGAAGAACAGGCCAAGCGGCCGCGCAAGACCTTTCTGACCGCCCGCACCCGCGAATCCGCTTCGGCCGAATATATGCACCACTGGGTCGAACGTGTCGAACGCATGGGCAATCTCAATTATCCGGATGATGCGCGCCGCCAGAAACTTTACGGCACGCTGATCCTGGTGGTCGGTATCCGCAAAAACGGCACCATCGAGGAAATCGTGGTACGCCGGTCTTCCGGCCACAAGCTGCTGGACGATGCCGCGAAACGGATCGTCGCCCTTTCCGCACCTTTCGAACCACTCAGCGGAAAACTCGCAGAGGAAACCGATATCCTGTACATTACCCGGACATGGGAGTTCAAAAGCAACAACTCGATTACCAGCCGCGACTAAGCGCCTGTTTACGATCTCCGCGTCATGGCCGGAATCCATTGAATTTGTCCAGGCGCTAGCGGAACCGTCCGGTGAACCTGACAGACCACTTTCTGCTTTCCATGCCCCAGATGCTCGACCCGAGCTTCGATCACACACTGACTTATATCTGTGACCACGACGAACGCGGCGCGCTGGGACTCATTGTCAACCGCACCCTCAATCTCGAGCTCGGCGAAGTGCTCGAACAGATGGACATAAACGTCGACAAGCCCGAAATCCGTCATCGCGAGGTTTTCGAGGGCGGTCCGGTCGACCCGACGCACGGGCTGGTTCTGCATCTGGCCAGCGCCGCCAAAAGCTGGGAAATGACCCACTATTTCAGCAACGACATGTGCATCAGCAGCTCACGGGATATTCTGCAGGATATCGCCATCGGCAAAGGGCCGGCAAACTTCCTGGTCGCTCTCGGCCATGCCGGCTGGGGCCCGGGGCAACTCGAGGCCGAGCTGGCCGACAATGCCTGGCTGACCTGCCCGGCCGACCCCGCGATCATTTTTGCCACGCCGGTTGAACAGCGTCTGGAAAAAGCCGCCGAGTCGATCGGCGTCAATCTGCACAGGCTCTCGATCGATACCGGACATGCCTGACCGGCAAATTCGGCACCCATGATCACGGACGAAGCGAGCGCCCCGACCCCTCAAATCCCGCACGGCTTGTATTTATCCTTCGATTACGGCGAACGCTATATCGGCGTGGCCAGCGGTCATAGCCAGACGGGCACGGCAAGCCCTGCCGGCGTCATCAATAACGACAGCGGCAGCGTAGACTGGGCGGCACTGGATAAAATTTTTCAGCAGTGGCAACCCGTTGGTCTGGTGGTCGGCATCCCGCTGCACATGGACGGCAGTGAGCAAGCCCTCGGGCAGCATGTCCGCGGCTTTATCAAGCGCCTGGCAAAAAGGTATACTTTGCCGGTTTATCCCAGCGACGAGCGATTGACCACGCGCGAAGCCTCATCCATCATCCGGGAAAATCGCCGGCGGGGTAAACGTCGCAAGACCAGCAAGGCGGATCTGGACAGTATCGCCGCCGCGTTGATTCTGGAGAAATGGTTCGGAACCCATCATGAATTCAATTGACAGTTCGATCGTTCAAAGCTGGATCAGCAAAATGACCCACCAGCTGCGTGTACAACTCGGTGAATCGCTTGATGCGTGCCTGATGATCGGCATTCACAGCGGCGGGGTCAGGATTGCGAAAATCCTCCATCAGCAACTCGAACTCAGCCAGCCGCTCGGCGAGCTGAATATTTCATTCTACCGGGACGACTTCAGCCGCATCGGCCTGCACCCGACGGTCGGCGCCTCCAAACTGCCCTGCGCGGTGGACGATCAGACCATCATCCTGGTCGACGATGTGATTTACAGCGGCCGCACGATTCGCGCAGCGATGAACGAAATCTTCGATTACGGGCGGCCGAAAAGAATCATACTCGCCACCCTGGTCGAGCGTGAAGGACGCGAGCTGCCGATCCGCGCCGATGTGATAGGACAAGCGATGGACTTGCGACCGGGCGACCGGGTCAAATTACAAGCCGATGACCTTAGCCTCGCCGTCTATGAAGGCGAACAGGACGGAGGCACGAGCCAGTGAACACGACGCCGGTCAATATCCAGCTCGACAAGCAATCACGGCTGAAACATTTTCTGAGTATCGAACATCTTAGCCGGGAAATCCTCGTGGAAATTCTCGACATCGCGCAATCCTTTACCAGCGTCAACGGCAAGGTCGTCAAAAAGGTTCCACTGCTGCGCGGCAAGACCGTCGCCAACCTGTTTTTCGAAACCAGCACCCGTACCCGCACCACCTTTGAACTCGCCGCCAAACGCCTGTCCGCCGATGTGCTCAATATTAATATGAGTACCTCGTCGACTTCCAAGGGCGAATCCCTGCTCGACACGCTGCGAAATCTTGAAGCCATGCAGTGCGATATGTTCGTGGTCCGGCACGAAGACTCCGGCGCCGCGCATTTCATCGCGCAAAATGTGGCGCCGCATATCAATATCATCAACGCCGGCGACGGCCGCCACTCACACCCGACCCAGGCGATGCTGGATATGTTCACCATCCGTCATTACAAAGGCGGTTTCGAAGGCCTCAAAGTGGCCATAGTCGGCGATATCAGTCACTCGCGGGTTGCCCGTTCACAGATTCACGCATTGAAGACGCTCGGCAGTCAGGATATCCGGATCGTCGGACCGAAGACCCTGCTGCCGGCCGGTCTCGAACAACTTGGCGTCAATGTCTATAACGATTTCGACAAAGCCCTGGAGGGCGTGGATGTAATCATCATGCTGCGCCTGCAGACGGAACGGATGCGCGGCGCCCTGCTGCCAAGCGCCGATGAATACTACATCCGCTACGGTCTGACCACCGAGCGGCTGAAGCTCGCCAAGCCCGACGCGATCGTCATGCATCCGGGTCCGACCAATCGCGGCGTTGAGATCGAAGGCATAGTCGCCGATGGCAGGCAATCCGTCATACTGCAACAAGTGACCTTTGGCATAGCCGTCAGAATGGCCGTTATGGCCATCACTATCAGTTCCACGGAAAAATCACTGGCGGAGGCCGCCAATCAATGAACACGGTTCTGCTGAAAAACGCGCGACTGATCGACCCCGCCCGCGGCACGGATCAAGCCGGCGATCTTTTTATCAAGGATGGAATTTTCCAGTCCGCTGAAAACGTCGCCTCGGCCGATCAGGTCATAGACGCCTCCGGTCTGATCGCCTGCCCCGGACTCGTCGATCTATACGCAAGACTGCGCGAACCCGGTCAGGAAAAAAAGGCCACGATCGCCTCGGAAACCCGGGCCGCCCTGCACGGCGGCATTACAACCCTGGTCTGCTCGCCGGATACCGATCCGGTTATCGATGAAACGGCCACGGTGGAATTTATTCACCGGCGCGTCGATGATGCCGGTTTCGCCCGGGTCGAACCGCTCGCCGCGCTGACACAGAAGCTCGACGGCAAGCAGATCAGTGAACTGGCAACCTTGCAAAACGCCGGCTGCATAGCGGCCAGCAATGCGGACAAACCCATAGACAGCCCGCGCGTGCTGCGCATGATCATGGAATACGCCGCGACCTTCGGTATCAAACTCGTGATGGTCGCCCAGGATGCGTCCCTGTCAGCCAAAGGCGTGATGCACGAGGGCTTGATTTCCACCCGAATGGGGCTGATAGGCATTCCGGTCGCTGCCGAAACCGTGGCGCTCGGCATGATCATGGAACTGGCCTGGCAAACCGGAGCACAGGTGCATTTATCAAGGCTCAGTTCGGCCCGCGGTGTGGACCTGGTGCGTGAAGCCAAAAGCCGAGGCCTGTCGATCACTGCCGACACCAGCATCAATCATCTTTTTTTAACGGACCAGGATCTGCTCGGCTTCAACAGCTTGTGCCATGTTATTCCGCCCTTGCGTTATATCAATGATCGTGACAGCCTTCGTGAAGCCATCATGGACGGAACGCTGGACGCGATATGCAGTGATCACGCGCCGCATGACCCGGACGCCAAGCTCGCGCCTTTCCCCTCGACGGAACCCGGCATATCGAGCCTGGATATATTTTTGCCGTTACTGGTCAGGCTGGCCGAGGACAGCGGCATTCCATTGACCAAGATTCTTTCTCTGGCCACCAGTGGCCCTGCAAGCATCATGGATTTACAAGCCGGATCCATGATCGAAGGCAAACGTGCGGACCTCGTCTTATTCGATCCGCAAAAGGAATTTATCTGTGATACCGCCAGCTTTGTCAGTAAAGGGAAAAACAGCCCTTATGGCGGCTATAGGCTGAAAGGTCCGGTCGAACACTGCTTTGTCGGTGGCCGGCATTTCACTTTTTGACGACCACCGGCAAAGCAATCAACAATCACTCGACTCATCGGCGCATGACATTGTGAGCCTTTTCTTCGTCCTGATCCTCACCTTCGATAGTCATGTTGTCGGACAACATATCGTCAACCTCAGCCGACCGGCCACCATGCAGTTTGATTCTCAAACGCAGGTCGTTGACCGAGTCTGCATTACGCATGGCTTCCTCGATGGTGATGGCGTGTTCTTCGATCAAATCGTACAAGGCCTGATCAAAGGTCTGCATGCCCTGCTCGGTTGACTTCTTGATCAGCTCTTTCATTTCATGCACCTCACCCTTTTGAATGAGGTCCGACATCAACGGCGTATTGATCAGAATTTCCACCGCCGCCCGCCGGCCTTTACCACTCGGCGTCGGCAACAGACGCTGGGAGATGACTGCCTTGAGGTTCAGTGACAGATCGAGCAGCAATTGCTTGTGCCGTTCTTCCGGAAAGAAGTTGATAATCCGGTCCATCGCCTGGTTGGTGTTATTGGCGTGCAGGGTTGCAAGACACAAATGCCCGGTTTCGGCAAAAGCGATGGCATGTTCCATGGTTTCACGGTCACGAATCTCACCAATCAGAATGACATCCGGCGCCTGCCGCAAGGTGTTTTTCAGAGCAATCTCGAAATTATCCGTATCGGTGCCCACCTCGCGTTGCGTCACAATACAACCTTTGTGCTGATGTACGTATTCGACGGGGTCTTCGATGGTGATGATATGACCGCGGCTGTTTTCATTGCGGAAATCGATCAGCGCTGCGAGACTGGTCGACTTACCTGAACCCGTACCGCCGACAAAAATAACCAGGCCGCGTTTGGTCATGGCGATCTGCTGTAAAACCGGCGGCAGTTTCAGATCGTTGAACGTTGGTATTTCATTGGCAATGATTCGCACCACCATACCGCTGCTGCCGCGCTGCACGAATGAATTAACACGGTAACGCGCGACGTTTTCCAGCGCGATGGCAAAATTACATTCCTTGGTTCTCGCGAATTCCTCACGCTCACCGTCATTCATAATGCAGGTGACCAGCGCGTGGGTATGTTGCGGTGTGAGTTTCTTATCGACAACCGGCACGACTTTGCCATGTATCCGCATGGAAGGTGCCGCACCGGCAACGATAAACAGATCCGAGCCACCCTTGCTTTTCAAAGCGACAAGCAGCTCATCTATAAACCTGCGGCCAATTTCTTTTCCCATAATCAAATGCGCCTCGTTGCAGTTTGGGGACAGACCCTAGAGTGCATCCGGGTTTGCTGCTTTCTTGCGAGCGTCTTCAAGGCTGATAACACCTCTTGAAAGCAATTGCTTGAGGTTTTGATCGAGCGTCTGCATCCCGTGCGCCTGACCGGTCTGAATTGCGGAATACATCTGTGCCACCTTGTCTTCACGAATCAGGTTTCGTATGGCCGGCGTACCAATCATGATTTCATGTGCGGCGACACGGCCACCGCCCTGCTTTTTAAGCAGGGTTTGCGAGATAACCGCACGCAGTGATTCCGACAGCATCGAACGCACCATCGGTTTTTCTCCCGCGGGGAATACATCGATGATCCGGTCTATGGTCTTGGCCGCGGAACTTGTATGCAAGGTGCCAAAAACCAGGTGACCCGTTTCAGCCGCCGTCAAGGCAAGGCTTATGGTTTCCTGGTCACGCATCTCACCAACCAGAATAACGTCAGGGTCTTCACGCAATGCCGATCGCAGAGCTTCGCTGAATCCAAGCGTATCGCGATGTACTTCACGCTGGTTGATCAGGCATTTCTTGCTTTGATGAACAAATTCGATCGGGTCCTCAATGGTCAGAATATGACCCTGCTCGGTCTCATTCTTGTAATTCATCATTCCAGCAAGCGTTGTCGATTTACCGGAACCCGTAGGTCCTGTAACCAGCACAATACCTCGCGGAAAGGACGAAATATCCTCGAAAATTTTGGGTGCGCCGAGTTCCTCAAGCGTCAGGATCTTGGTCGGGATGGTACGGAATACCGCACCGGTACCACGGTTCTGATTGAACGCGTTGACACGGAATCGCGCCACTTCAGGAATTTCAAAGGAAAAGTCGGTCTCGAGCCGTTCTTCGAACTCCTTGCGTTGCTTGTCATTCATGATGTCGTAAATCATCGCCTGAACCTGGGACTTGTCCAGCTCAGGGATGTTGATACGTCTGACGTCACCATCAACACGGATCATCGGGGGCAGACCCGCCGACAAGTGTAAATCCGAAGCGCCGTTTTTAACGCCGAATGTCAGAAGCTGGGCAATATCCATAACCTTAACCTGAAAATTCGTAATAACTGTAAAGAGACAACAACCCGGGGCTCACACCCGTACAGACGGGCTTTGTGACCTACTCTGCATTTGTCGGCACCCAGGCTGGATCGCTTTAGCCGGAAATTGATTGGCTAAAATAAAGTCTGCTACTAAGATCAAGACCTTATCGGCAGGTTGATAGAGATTTACCGGAGTGAACCATTCACGGTTTTAATCAACCCTGAACAGAAATTGCAGGCCTAAAACGGCTCAAAGCGTTTCCGCTT
>JAGRHW010000270.1 GCA_020444765.1 Gammaproteobacteria bacterium
GTGCTCGTCCGATCTTATCGATTTTCATCAAGCGGTAACCGACGTAGGCGCGGGCGGAACGGACGATTTCAACCTGTAGCCGGCCGGCAAATTCCCACAGCTTTTCCGTATCGCTGGCGCTGGTGATGCCCGGCGCGAAAAACCCTTCGACCACCACATCGACCGGATTCACTGGGTGCGGCAAAATATAAAAGCCCGCGCGCGCGCCGATTGCCAGCGCGCCGACACTCTGGTCGATATCCAGATCGCCGCCATAGAGCTTGACCCCGGCGCCCAGCGAATAATAATTCTCCTCGTATTTGCCCGGCCCCAGCGCCATAATCGAACCGTAGAAGACCAGATCATCCAGGTCATTGAACAAGGCGCCGACGCTGATCTGCGAGTTGTTCACCGATGCTCCGGGGGGATTGAACAGCAGGGCGAGATTTGCCGACTCGTTACTCAGAGCCAGGTCCAGTCCGGCAGCGAAGCTTGTCGATGAGCAAAACAGGAGAACCAGAGCCGCGAGGGTTTTCTTCATGTGAATCTCTTATTAATCAATTTGTTGGAAAACACTTTTACTTCGTAGTTTAGTTTATTCCCAGCAATGCGCACAGTTCAAGGTAAAAAAACGCCGCTTTTGATACTAAACTGACAGATTGACTTTGCCGATCGCTGCACACAAACACATGACCCATGAAGACGCGCGCCTCAAACAACTGAAGCGCTGGATTTTTGACTGCGGATTCAACGCCGATTCCCTGCAGCCGGCTTCCGCCGACGCAAGTTTCCGGCGCTATTTCAGACTCGCCGATGGCGACAGCAGCTGGATCGTCATGGACTCGCCTCCCGAACACAACGACAACCAGCCGTTTCTGGCCATCAGCCGCCGTCTGGAAAACGCCGGCATCAACGCCCCGGTCGTCGAGCGACACGATCTGCAGGCGGGTTTTATTCTCCTTGGCGATCTCGGCTCGCGCCACTATCTGGATGTACTCGACCAGAGCAATGCCGCCGCCCTGTATGCGGACGCCATCCGGACCATTGTCGACATGCAAAGCCGGGTGGACACTGACGGACTTGCATTATATGACGAACAGGCCTTGCGCGCGGAAATGCAGTTGTTTCCGGAGTGGTTTGTCGGCACCTATAAAGGCCTCAGCCTGAACCGGCGGCAGCAGGACTGTCTGGAAGCGACGTTTGCGCTCTGTGTGTCGTCCGCGCTCGAACAACCGGCCGCCTTCGTGCATCGCGATTATCATTCACGCAATCTCATGTATCTGGAACAACGCAACCCCGGCGTGCTGGATTTTCAGGATGCCGTGCGCGGCCCGCTGACCTACGATATCGTTTCCCTGCTGAAAGACTGTTATATCAGCTGGCCGGAAGAATTCGTCTATTCCCTGCTGGAAGATTTTCGCCGGCAATTGGTCCGGGAACAAGGTATCGCCGCGGACCGGCAGACCTTCGAGCGCTGGTTCGATCTGATGGGTCTGCAGCGACATCTGAAGGTTCTGGGGATTTTTTGCCGGCTTAATTTTCGCGACGGCAAACCGGCTTATATGAACGATTTGCCGCTGGTTTTCCGCTACGTCGAGCGTGTATGCCGAAAATACCCGGCGCTTGCGGAGTTTCACCAGCTGCTGGACGAAATCGGCGCAAACGAGGGATTATCGTGAAAGCCATGATACTGGCCGCAGGTCGCGGAGAACGCATGCGGCCCCTGAGCGACACCTGCCCGAAACCCTTACTGCAAGCCGGGCCCAACAGGCTGATCGAATATCATATTTTCGCACTGAAAAAAGCCGGGGTCAGCGAGCTGGTTATCAACACCGGCTGGCTGGCCGACATGATTCACCAGGAGATCGGCGATGGCGCGGATTACGGTCTGCGCATCCGCTATTCCGACGAAGGCTATCCCGCACTGGAAACCGCCGGCGGCATCGTAAACGCCCTGCCATTGCTCGGCGATGAGCCGTTTATTGTCGTCAACGGCGATATTTTTACCGATTTTGACTTTTCCCGCCTGCATCTCGCGCCGGACGATCTCGGCCACCTGGTGCTGATCCCGAATCCGCCGCATCATCCGCACGGCGATTTTGGTCTGCACGGCCATCGGGTCACCGGTAATCCCGAACGCAGCTGGACCTTCAGTGGCGTCGCGCTTTACCGCCCGTCACTGTTCAGCGGGCTGGCGCCCGGCCGCCGGCCGCTGAAGCCGGTGCTGGACGAGGCCATCGGCAATGACCGGCTCAGTGGCGAGATTCATCTTGGCCGCTGGTATGATGTCGGCACGCCCGAGCGGCTGGAGGAACTCGACCAGCGCCTGGCCGATCATGTCTGATCATTTGGTGCCGTAAATCCGGTCCCCGGCGTCACCAAGGCCCGGTACGATATAGCTGTGATCGTTCAGATGATCGTCGATCGCCGCGGTATAGATATGCACATCCGGATGCGCGGCGGAAAACGCCGCGATGCCTTCCGGCGCGGCAAGCAGACAGACAAAGCGGATATCCTTCGCGCCGCCTTCCTTCAGGCGGGTGATCGCCGCGATCGAGGAGTTGGCGGTCGCCAGCATCGGGTCGACCGCGATCACCAGCCGCTGATCCAGGGAATGCGGCATCTTGTAATAATATTCGACAGCTTCAAGCGTTTGCGGGTCGCGATACAAACCGATATGCCCGACCCGGGCCGAGGGAATCAGGTCGAGCATACCGTCAAGCAAGCCGTTGCCGGCCCGCAGAATCGACACGAAGCAAAGTTTTTTGCCCTTGAGTACCGGGGCCTGCATTTTCACCAGCGGCGTTTCTATGTCGCGCATTTCCAGCGGCAGATCGCGCGTCACTTCGTAGGCCAGTAGGTGGCTCAACTCTCTGAGCAGGCCGCGAAACTTGGAGGAGGACGTCTCCTTTTTACGCATCAGTGTCAGTTTGTGCTGGATCAGCGGATGTTCGATAAGGGATACCTGGTCTGACATACGGATTCTCTATTGAATTGGATTGATCGATAAAGGCATCCGTCGTTTATCGCACAGATCAAATTCACGGTCAAAGAATCGCGCCGCTGAAACGGGACAAAAAAAACCCGGCCGGAGCCGGGTTTTTTCATTTTACCGAGAGGTCTTCTAGTTTGAGGTAAAACTCAGTTGATGCTGACCGCTGTTGGCGGTGGGCTCATTTTCGAAAATGATTTCCACCCGGCGGTTCTGCATGCGACCAACACTGGTATCGTTGCTGGCAACCGGAATCGCTTCACCCAGACCGCGGGTAACGATACGGTTGGCCTCGACACCTTTCAAAACCAGCGCCATTTGCACCGCTTCGGCGCGACGTGCGGACAGGTTCTGGTTGTAGCCTTCGTCACCGGTGCTGTCGGTATGGCCTTCGATGACCACCTTCTTGTCCGGATATTCGTTCATAAACTGCGCAACCTTGGCAAGCTTCGCCTCGGAACCGGGCTTCAGCGTCGCCTGGTTGAGATCGAACAGCACATCGCCCAGCGTCAGCACCATACCGCGATCGGTTTGAGTCGCCTGCAATTCAGCCATCTGCTTTTGCAGTTCGGCGGCTTTTCGCGCCATCTCTTCGGCATGCAGACGGGCCCGCTCGATTTCACCGGCGCGGACATCGAGCTGAGCCTGCTGGCGCTCGATTTTCATGGCCTTGAGTTTTTCGGTGTTGTCGATGGTCAGCGCCCGATGCTCGGCAATCGCAACCTGCTGATCAGCGATATAGGCATAATGCTCGACGATATTTTTCTTCTCGCCTTTTTCCCAGGCTTTCTCGGCCCGGTTAAGGGATTTTTTCGCATCATCCAGTTCGATGGCCGCGTTCTTGGCGACGGTCGGGTCGGAATTCGCCCGGGTGTAGGCCGAGCGGGCATCCTCGAGCTGGCCGATTTTATCCGGCGTGCCGGCACAGCCGCTGGCCAGAATACCGGCGGAAACCAGCAGCGACCATTTCATAGTATTATTCAGTTTCATGATACCTCCAGATACCTGTACAGGCTTGCAATAATAAGAAATCAGCTGCCTTGAGCGCGGGAAATTTCCTAGCGCATTAGGTCTATACTTTCTCGCAGTTCCTGCAAGGCCAGTTTTGATTTTTCGGAATAGCTCTTCGACGCAGCCAGCTTGGCATCGACTTCAGCCTGCTCGGCCAGCCGCTTGGCTTCTTCATATTCCTCTTCGTGCATGGCTTCTTTTGCCATGTCCATTTTCTCGTTGGCCCGGCGCAATTCCAGCGGTGCGTATTCACGCGCACCGGCAAGCTCGGCGTCTTTTACCGCAGAATCCGACAGAGCCATTTCTGTTTTCGGCGCGGGAATGCTCGAGCAGGCCGCCATGCTCAGGGCGATCAGCGCCACGGCGCTTGATTTGATCAACATTTTGTTCATATGCCTTCCAACCTCAACAACTAGTTTTTCCAGACGGGTGAATTGAAGCGGACATACTGCGGGGTCTTGGGCAGCACGAGTCCTGAAAGAGTTATCGGCAGAATTCCGCCGTCTGGAGGGAGGTTTTCATTACTGCGCCTTAATCAGCCGCGGGTAAATCCGGGCTGATCGCCGGCACGCCGGCCTGGATGTCGATGGATGACTGGCAAGATTTAACGATAAATCAAGAATTTGTGATCCATGTATTCTGAATTTTGTAAATTACGGAGAAATTGCGCAGGCGCGCGAAAAAAATTTTTAATTTTTTGTTTGGTGGCGGTTTTGTGAAGGACTTCCCGTCAAGAATTTCCCTTGCACGTCGCCAACAAACGGTTGGCTCTACATACGCTCAACGGTTTTTATGCCGAGCAGGCCCAGACCGGTTTTAAGCGTCCGCGCGGTCACCCAGGCCAGATTGAGGCGACTGTTTCTTTCCGCTTCCTGCGGATTGTTGAGTATCGGGCAGGCCTCGTAAAAACTCGAAAACAGTCCGGCCAGCTCAAACAGATAATGACAGAGAATATTCGGCAACCCCTTATCGGCAACGCCTTGCAGAACTTCCGGAAACTGCAACAGCTTGCCGGCCAGCTCCAGTTCTTTTTCATCTTCCAGCAGCACCTCGCCGCCGAGCGTGTCCGGATCGATGCCGCCACGATTGAACAGGCTGACGACCCGCGTA
>JAGRHW010000271.1 GCA_020444765.1 Gammaproteobacteria bacterium
GTGTTCCAGCGCGCGGCGCACCACGCAGAGAAACTCCTCGTTATCGAACGGTTTGCGAATATAATCGAAAGCGCCGTTTTTCAGCGCTTCGACGGCCGACTCCACCGTCGCATAGCCGGTAATCATCAGAACCTGGGTCAGATTGTTCTGCGAGCGGGCAAAACGCAGCAATTCCAGGCCATCGACTCGCGGCATCCGCAGATCCGTGGCCAGTAATGCGACCTCGTTGTTTTCCAGAATATCCAGCGCATGCTGCGAACTGTCGGCCACCATGACGTCCACATCGAGAAAGGCGACCAGATTGGCGATCAGTTCGCGCATCGCGCCGTCGTCCTCGCACACCAGCACCAGCGGCCGCGTGGTCGGTAAAACGTCCGCTTCTTCGGCAGCGGGTGTTGGAGCTGTATTATTCATGGCCTGAATTCCTGGACGGCGTACGCGGCAGCTCGACGATAAAACGCGCGCCGCTCTGGAAGTCCGCATCATGCCGGATCGAGCCGCCCCGGCGGTTCAGCATCGAATGACAAATGGCAAGCCCGAGTCCGCTGCCGTTGCCGACATCCTTGGTGGTAAAGAACGGATCGAAAATACGTCCGCGGATGTCCCGCGCGATGCCCGGCCCGTTGTCCTCGACTATCAGAACCGCGCGTTCGCTGTCGAGACGTTCGGTGCGTACCATGATCCTCGGTTCGGCGGTTTCGCCCAGCGCCTGGATGGCGTTGGTCAGCAGATTGACCAGCACGATCTCAAGCTGCCCGCAACTGCCCTCCACCGTCAGCTCGCCTTCGGCCAGTTGCAGATCGATGCCGATGTTCTTGCGTTTCATGCGGCAGCTGATAAAGGTTTCGCTGACGATCCGCGCCTCGGCATTGATATCGCAGATTTCCTTTTCGCAGTCGTCCTTGGTCCGCGCATAACGCAGCAAATCATCGACGATCCGCGAACAGCGCCTCGCCTCGTCGCAAATGACGCTGGTCCACTGATAGATTTTCGGGTCCTTGCCGACGGCATCCCGAAGCAACTGCGCATAACCCATGATGCTGCCGAGCGGCGTATTCAGCTCGTGCGCGACGCCGGCGGCGAGTTGTCCCATCGCGATCAGTTTCTCGTGGCTGTAAACGCTTTCCTGCAGGTGTTTGTACTCGCTGATATCCTGCAGGATGATCACCGCGCCCATGTCCGCGCCGGTTTCCGAGACAAATGCCAGATTCAGGGTCAGGTGGTAATTGTTGCCGTTGAGACGAACCTCGATTTCCTGATTACGGATACGGTGTTTGTACAAAAACGCATCGCGTAACAGATTACGGTCGACCTCCCCCAGCGCCAGTAACTCGAAAAGACTGCGGCCGGTCAGCGCCTCTTTCGGCAGATTGAACATCGACGCCGCCTGGGAATTGCTCGCGTTGACGCACAGATCGTCGTCGACACTCAGCAGCGTGCCCGGCAGACTCTGCAGGATGGCATTGATCCGGTTGCGCTCGGCCAGCACCCGGCTCTGGCATTCCTCGACCGTTGCGAAAACCCGGTGCAGGGCTTTCATCATGGTGTTGTAGGTATCGACGTGGCTGTCGAGAAAGGCATCGGTGCCGGCCTCGAAATCGACCGGTTTCAGCGTGCCTTCCTGCGCATCCAGCATGTTCAGCCGCAGGCGTTCCAGCACCAGGCGATAGCGCAGCATGCGGTACGCCAGAAAACCAAACCCCAGCAACACCGCCAGAGCCACCAGGATCGCCGTCGACAGCGACAGGCTGAGCGAGCCTTCCAGCCGGCTGATGGCGAAAACCAGCAGCAGGCCCAGAACGGCGGTGAACACGCCGAGCATCAGGGGTTTTGCCGATTTTCCGGACAGCTCGGCGTTGTCATTTTGCGTCAGGGTTGAAATAGCAATGCCTCCGGACAAAACGGCCGGTTCGTGGGAACCGGCCGCCTGCCTCATTCAGTAACCCGGCAGGCTGTCAAAATATCATCTGAAAACCGATAGTCGTCTGCCCATAGTCGCGCAAGGATGCGACAGTCGGGTGATCCTTGTCAAAATCCACTCTCGCGTACTCGAAGGTCAGCTTGAGTTGCTGGCCGTCGATCAGATAATTGAAACCACCGGCCACCTGGTCGTTATCGTAGTAGTCGCTCTCGATACCATAATCGAAGGTGTCGGCGCGGGCAAACAATTGCAGCCGCCCTATACCGACTTTATTGGGCAGAAGGTAGCCGAGTTTCACATATTGGCCTTCCAGTTCGCTGGTGATCGGCAGACTGCCGTCGGGATTGGCATTGATCGCGTCATCGGTGCTGTACTCGGTGTAGGCGGCGGAAGCGGTAAACGTGCCCGCACTGCTGGGATATTCCATGAAAATATCCGCCGTCCAGCCCGTGTAGTCGACCGGGTCCTGACGATTGGTATAATCGGCATAGGCGACATCCGGCTGGTAATCGTAAGCAGCGCCGATCGTCAGCACCTTGCGGGTGCCAAGATAGGTGCTTCTATAGCCGTAATCGTACTCCGGGTCCCACAGCGACCAGTGGGCACGGGCCGTCACTCTTGGTGAATCGCCGGCCACTTCATCGGCCTCACGTCCGTCGGACAGCATCAGCCGGTATTGCAGATTGCCGTCGGCCAGATTACCCCACATTGCAAGCCCGGTATCGCGGGTGCCGCCAAAAGGTGTATAGGCGAGTGTTCCGCGGTCCAGCGTCAGCGGTTCCAGGCAGGCTTCGAGGTTCTCCCGCGAAAACGTATTCTTGAAACGACCGGCCAGAAACCGCACACCATCCGAATAATCTAGCGTCACGTAAGCATCGCGATAATAGACACTGCGATCGTCCTGACCGCCGCGACTGTCGCTGCCGGCTTCGAGCTGGGCATAAAAACCGACATAGTCACTGTACTGCCCGGAAAAGGTTACGCGGTTGCGGCGCAGGAAAAAATCCGTCGAGTCACCCGCGTCATTGGCCGAGGTGAATCCGCGGTTCTGCCCCCAGAACTGCAAAGCGTAGTTCAGGGTTACAAAGCCCTGTTCACCAAAGGTGATGGTCGGGCCGGCCTGTGCTCCGCCGGCAGCCAGCGCGCCGGCCACGGCCAACAAGGGACATAAACGTGGTCGCCTTTTGCCGCGCACGGTATTGTTTCTGTTCATCAATTACTCCCCCTTGATTTGATTTTATTGTGTGACTTGCAGGTATTTATCCACCAGCGCCGGACCGTCATCCCCCGTGTGACAGCCGAAGCAGGCCTGTTCCGGCTCCGCGACCGAATTAACGATCAGCTCCCGGTGTGACATCTCTTTTTTCATCAGTCTTGGATTGCCCTTGTGGCAGCCCGCGCAGGAGTTATTGACGCTGCTGTGTTGGACGTGCCAGGGATTTTTGTCCGGATCGGTGGCGGGCGCTTCGGCTCTTTTACCGTTGTGGCAGCGAAAGCAGGACGAGGCGCCCAGCCCGCAGGCGTTGGCGACCCGGATCGGCAGACCGGCTGACACATGGCCGACCACATTGGCGACGATGCCCTCGCCCCAGGCCTGCTCCGGCTCGACGGTTTCAGACATGTCGATATCCTCTGCCGTCGAGGAAAACTGCAAGGCTGTCGACAGGTAGGAAAAAACCCCGCCCGCCACCATCAGCACCAGAAAGAAAACCCCGAACAGACGCAGCTGCCTGAAACTCCCAACCAACCATTTTTTCAACATACCCGACTCCTCCAAAACGACTTGTGGTTACTTTTGGCGACCGTCTTCCGCCGGCCGCTGTTCTTTTGAATTCTGTTGCTTTTGCTCGGCAGCCTGAATATCGGCTTCCCCGAGACCGTTGGAACAAAGACACACCGGACCGCTGCGAAAACGCAAACGACCGGAGGTCGGTGGTTTGTCCAGCACCTGATCGCTGCCTGTCCCTGCGTCAGCACCTGCGACGAACGGGTAGAAAAACAGCAAACACAACGTGATCGGCAAATACGCCAAGCCTGTAGCCAATCTCTCTTGCATTGTTACAACTCCTCCAGATTCACTGGTGCACGGATTGAGCCATATTTTTTATCATTAAATTCAACAGTTTATTAAAAAACAATTTACCTCGGATATTGCAATATCGCGTTTGCCTGCCGCGATATTTCAATTTGCACTGTCCGTGGGCACGGCAATGGCAGTTCGCATTGCGGTATAACGCGTCGCCCGGGCTTCTTCAAACGCCTTCGTCAATAAGGTTCGCGTTTGCTCATCCAGCTCATGGGCGTTATTGCGCATGACGGTCGCAAACATTCTTTCGTAGTGCTCCCTCGGCGCCACCACGACGCGCACTTCAAATGTCCAGTCCGCCGGTGGCGGCGTCTCAAGCCGGGCCACCAGAAAACGCTTGTCACCTGGTGCTATGCGGCTATCGCTGAACTCTTCGCTCAGCCACACATCCACGTCACGCGTTACGATCTGCTCGTCGAGGGTTTTATTTACCTTACCTTCTTTATCCAGCAACAGCAGTTGCAGCCAGACCTTCGGCACCAGATAGGTCGGAAAATAATGTCCGGCACCCTGGTTGAGTATGCTCGCCTCGACGCGTACCGCGCCGTCATCGGTAGGCCAGGCTTGTAAATTAATCGCCAGAGCTTCCGCAACCATGGACGGATCATGAATCCCCCGCCACAGGTGACGCCGGTCCGGCATATGGCAAGACTGACAGGAACGACCTTCGTCGGCAAAGCGGCTTTCCGACCACTCGCGATAGGTATTCTCCAGCAGCTTGCCGTTGAGCGACGGCCCGTCATCCGGAAACTGATGGCAGCTCGCGCAAAAGCGGCTGTCTTCAAAAGCCGCGGATTCCACGAATCCGTTATGCGGTAAACCTGTATCCGGCAGCTCCTGTTTCGGTGGCGGTCCGAACCGTTGATGGCCCCGCACATGGCAAGCCGCGCATACCAACCCCTGCTCGTGCAAATCCTCCGGCACGTAATCCGGAGGCGGCCGTTTACCGGCGCCCTGCCATTGCAGTTGCTGGGCGAGCAGCGCTTTTTGTTCGGCCAGCGGCGCGTGGCAGTTCAGGCAGGAAAACACCTGCTCCGGCGGCAAGGCCCTGGTCTGCCAGAGAATTCCCGCGCCCA
>JAGRHW010000272.1 GCA_020444765.1 Gammaproteobacteria bacterium
TCTCTGAGTGAGTTCGATGGCACCGGCGACGTTACCGAAATCATATCGCCGGCCGGCGGGCTGGAACAGGCCGCTGAAGAGTCCCTGATGGATCAGAGTATCGACCCGGGCCTGGCTTTTGATGAAGCTGATCTGGAAGCGACCGGGGACTTTTCCAAAATCGCTGCGGAATTCAGCGATGATGAATCGCTGACGCTGGATGAATCTGTCGCCGAGGCGGCTGAAGAGATTGAAAAAGCCGCCGAGCCTGCGCTGGAACTCGATGAGGATGAGGGGCTGTCGTTCACGGTTGAGGATGATTTCGTCCATGACATGAGCTCCGAAGTTTCGCTAAAAGCCGAGGAAGCATCGGGAGAGCTGGGTTCGATGATCGATCAGCTCAAGTCGGACGGCAGTTCTTCGGGAAGGGCCCGGGTGCTGCCGGCGGAACGTGAAGTCAATCTCGACGCTATGAACGATACCAGTATCGATGCTCTGGAAGAGGACACCGGGCTGGACTTTGAAGAGTCGGTGCTGGATCTGTCATCTCTCAAGGATGAAGATATTCAAAGCGACGGCCTGGAAGAACTTGAGCTGGCCGGTTCGGCTGAAGAACTGACCCTGGACCTGGATCAGCTGGGTGAGGATGAGCTGTCATCCGGCGGCAATGATGAAGGCATAGAGGGTCTGTTTGATCACACCGAGACACTGGACACTGCGTTTGATCAGACGCAGGAACTTGAAATTCCGGACCTTACCGCCAGCGCCGATCTGACCAGCAGCGATGATTCATCATCGTTCGGCAGCACCAACGAGATGGAAACCATGCTCGACCTCGCCAAAGCCTATATCGACATGGGCGATAACGATTCGGCCCGTAGTGCGCTTGGCGAAATCAGCCGAGGTGGTAACGATGAGCAGAAAGCGACTGCCGAGCAGTTACTGAAGAAGATCGGTTAATCAAATCGATCTGCCGGACAACCAAACCTATCGGAAGCAAGGGCGCAAGGTGCGCCCTTTTTCTATTCTGCAGAGATACGATTCCAAACGATGCGTTACGTGCTGGCGATTGAATACGACGGGTCAGGATATTGCGGCTGGCAACACCAGAAGCATTGTAAATCTGTCCAGTCGGTCGTCGAACAGGCCCTGTCTGACGTTGCCAGCGAGAGCATCAATCTGACCTGTGCGGGGCGTACCGACAGCGGTGTGCACGCGGTTGCTCAGTTTGCCCATTTCGATACCAATGCGGTCAGGCCGGATCGTGCCTGGATTTTGGGCACCAACAGTCAGCTTGAAAAGGAGTCGGCCAGCGTCCACTGGGTTGCCTCGGTTGGCGACGATTTCCATGCCCGTTACTCGGCGCTCAGTCGTCGTTACCGTTATATCGTATTGAACCGTCTGGCCAAACCGGGGCTGCAGAAGGGGCGTGTTTGCTGTGTCCACCAGCCGCTCGATGAAGTGGCGATGAACCAGGCGGCCAAATACCTGATCGGTGAGCATGACTTTTCCGCCTTCCGGGCCGCCGGTTGCCAGGCCCGGCACGCGGTGCGGGAGATTATTTCACTGACTGTGTATCGCCGCCATGACCGGGTTTATCTGGATATCTGCGCCAATGCTTTTTTGCACAATATGGTGAGAATCATTGTTGGCAACCTGCTACAGGTGGGTAAAGGGCTGGAAAAGCCTGAATGGATCCGGGAAGTTCTGCTGGGCCGGGACCGCACCCGCGGCGGTGTGACCGCGGTGCCTGATGGCCTGTATTTTCTCGGGGCGCAATACCCGTCCGAGTTTGCCATTCCTGATTTCAGCCGTGATTGGCGCAACTAGCCCGATTTGCTCGAAACAGCGGTTTATTTGCGGGCTGTCTTGATCCTTGTCGAGTGGTTTTCTGTTAAGGTAACAGGTTTAGGGCTGTCTGCCTTTGGAGTCCGGTGGTGAGCATCACACGTATCAAAATTTGCGGTATCAGCCGGGTGGAAGACGCCTTGTATGCCGAAAAACTGGGCGTCGATACGATTGGCCTGGTTTTTTATAAAAAAAGCCCACGTAATGTCAGTATCGAGCAGGCGCTGGAAATCGCAGCCAGCCTCGGCGGTATGATGGGCGTGGTGGGTTTGTTTCACAACGCGATCGACGATGAAGTCTGGTCCGTGCTCGAGGAATTACCGCAGTTGCTGCCGCAGTTCCACGGTGACGAACCGCCGGAATTTTGCGAACAGTTTTCCCGGCCTTATATCAAGGCCTTTGGTATGGGGCAGGATCAAACGCCACAGGTTTCGCTGATCAATGACTACCAGCAGGCGGCGGCGATTCTGCTCGATGCGAATGTGCCAGGTGAGATGGGCGGAACCGGACATAGTTTCGACTGGTCGCGCATTCCCGATGGTATCAACAAGCCCCTGATCCTCGCGGGAGGGCTCAATTGTGCCAATGTTGTGCCGGCCATTCAGCAGGTCCGGCCCTACGCGGTGGATGTTAGCAGCGGTGTCGAGTCCGAACGAGGTATCAAGGACCAGGCGTTGATGAAAGAATTTGTGCAAAAGGTAAGAGGTCTCGATGATGAGTGACACCAATCCGGAAATGCCCGACAGCAGCGGCCATTTCGGCCCCTACGGCGGGATGTATTTTGCGGAAACCCTGATGGACTCTGTTCTTGAACTGGAACAGGCCTACGAGAAATATCGCAATGATCCGGAGTTTATCGCCGAGTTCGACTGGGAGCTGAAATACTTCGTCGGCCGGCCCAATCCGCTGTATCACGCCCGGCGCTGGAGCGAAAAACTCGGCGGCGCGCAGATTTATCTGAAGCGGGAAGACCTCAATCACACCGGCGCGCACAAGATAAACAACACGGTCGGTCAGGCGCTGCTCGCCAAGCGTTTGGGCAAAACCCGCATCATTGCCGAGACCGGCGCGGGCCAGCACGGTGTTGCTTCGGCAACCGTGGCGGCACGCCTCGGCATGGAATGCGTGGTTTATATGGGCGCCGAGGATATCGTCCGTCAGGCGCCGAATGTTTTCCGCATGAAGCTGCTGGGTGCGGAGGTCAGGCCGGTGGAATCCGGCTCACGGACTCTAAAGGACGCGTTGAACGAAGCGATTCGTGACTGGGTGACCAATATCGACAATACCTTTTACATCATTGGTACGGTGGCCGGGCCACACCCGTATCCGAAAATGGTTCGGGACTTTCAGTGTATTATCGGCCGCGAAGTCAAGATGCAGGCTCCTGAGGTCATCGGCAAGCAACCGGATGTGCTGGTCGCCTGTGTCGGTGGCGGCTCCAATGCCATTGGTCTGTTTCATCCTTTTCTGGCTGATGAATCCATCGAGATGTATGGCGTCGAGGCGGGTGGCGACGGCATCGAAACGGGCCGTCATGCCGCGCCCTTGTGTGCCGGTAAACCGGGCATTCTGCACGGCAACCGGACTTATCTGATGACGGACGAAGATGGCCAGATTCTGGAGACTCATTCGATTTCCGCCGGTCTCGATTATCCGGGCGTCGGTCCGGAACATGCCTGGCTGAAGGATACCGGCAGAGTCAAGTATGTCGCGATCAACGACGACGAAGCCATGCAGGCATTTCACACCCTGACCCGCCTGGAAGGTATCATTCCGGCGCTGGAATCGTCCCATGCGCTGGCTCAGGCCGCCAAGCTGGCGCCGACGCTCGGCAAGGATAAAGCGATCGTCGTGAATCTTTCCGGCCGCGGAGACAAGGATATCAACACCGTTGCCAAGCTGGAGGGCATCACATTATGAGCAGAATTGCACAATGTTTCGCCGATGCCAAAGCCTCGCAGCGTAAACTGCTGATCACCTACCAGATGGGCGGGGATCCGGGGATGCAGGAAAGCCTGGAGCTGATGCATGAAATGGTGCGGGCCGGCACCGATATTATTGAGCTCGGTATGCCGTTCTCCGACCCGATGGCTGACGGTCCGGTGATTCAGGCCGCCTCGGAGCGGGTTCTCGGTAAAGGCGTGCGCCTGCGGCATATTTTCGAGCTGGTCGAATCGTTTCGCAAAACCGACCAGAAAACGCCCTTGGTGCTGATGGGATATGCCAATCCGATCGAGATCATGGGCTACGGGAATTTCGCTGACAGGGCCGCCGCAGCGGGTGTCGACGGCGTGATTACCGTGGATATGCCGCCCGAAGAGGCAACTCTGCTGAGCGAGGAATTTGCAAAACGGCAGCTCGACCCCATATTCCTCCTATCACCAACGACGCCCGACTCGCGGACCAAAGAAGTTTGTAAACGGGGCAGTGGATTTATTTATTACGTTTCCCTCAAAGGCGTGACTGGCTCGGCAAAGCTCGATACCGGCGACGTTGCGGAAAAGGTTTCGCATATAAAGCAGTTGTCGGACATGCCGGTCGCGGTCGGGTTCGGGATTTCCGACCCCGATTCCGCAGCGCGTGTGGCAGAGGTTGCGGATGCGGTGGTCGTCGGCAGCGCGATCGTCAAACGTATTGCCGAACATGGCCAGGATCGCCCGAAAATGCTTGCTTCGGTGGTGGAGATGGTCGCGGGGCTGAGGGCTGCGATTGATCGCTAAGTCTTATAAAAACAAGGTGGAAACTCTGACATGAGTTGGCTGGAAAAACTGATGCCTTCGCGCATCCGCACCTCAAGCGTCAACAAGGGGGCGGTACCCGAAGGTATCTGGGTCAAATGTGATTCATGCGCCAGCGTACTGTATCGCGCTGAACTCGATCGTAATCAGTCGGTGTGTCCGAATTGCGGTGAGCATATGCGCATCGGTGCGCGCGCGCGTCTGGAAGCGTTCTTTGACGATGACCGGCAGATGGAACTCGATGCGAATCTGGAAGCGACCGATCCGCTGAAATTCCGCGATTCCAAAAAATACCGTGACCGTATCAGTCAGGCGGTCAAGGCCTCCGGTGAGAAAGAAGCGCTGATCTCCATGACCGGAACGGTAAAAGGGGTAAAACTGGTTGCCGTGGCCTTCGAGTTTTCCTATATGGGTGGCTCGATGGGGTCGGTGGTCGGTGAAAAATTCGTTCGTGCCGCGGAATATGCGCTCAACAGCTCGGTGCCCT
>JAGRHW010000273.1 GCA_020444765.1 Gammaproteobacteria bacterium
CGGTAATCGAACGCCTGAGCGACTGGGCCGGCGGCGGGAAAAGTCTGCATCTGCTGGTGCTCGACCGTTCGTTTTCGATGCGCCATGCCGAACGCTGGCAACAGGCGAAAGAAAAAGCAAGAGACTATTTGCAGGCGCTGCCGGCGGCTGATTCCGTGCTTCTGCTGACGGCGGATGAAAACCTGACCTTGATCGGTGAGGAAACAGCAGACCCGGGCGCGGTGGCCGATTCGCTGGATGCTCTGAGCCCCGGCTATGGAACGCTTCGCTACCAGACGATGATGGCGCAACTGCAGGGCCTGATCGATGAGGCGGTATTGCCGGTCAGGCTTGTACTGCTGACCGATGCACAAGCCAATGCGTCGGCCACCCGGATTCAGGATCTGCTGCCGTCCGGTATCAGTGAATTGCAAATTCTGACCGTTGGTAACGAAAGCGATAAAAACGCCTTTATCCGTGAAGTCAGCAGCGATAACCGCCAGGCAACGACCACAATCACGGCTCTGCTTGGCGGGCTTGAGGAAGCCGCCGCCGCGTCCGCCGGCGTATCGCTGACCGATGCGCAGGGCCAGGAATACCAGCAGCCCGTCAAAAAGAATCAGGTAGGCGAATTCGTTGTGACATTCCCGGATCTGCCGCTGGACGATGGCATCAATCGTTTTACGCTCAGTCTCGACAGCGAGGATGCCCTGCCGGATGACAACCGGCGGTATCACGCCATCGATAACGGGCGTCGCTATCCGGTTTACCTTGTCGGTGCCGCTGAAAATTCCGCCGCTAGCTTGTTTTTACGCACGGCCCTGCTCGCCGATGAACGTTTCGACGTTAAAAGCCTTCCTTCCGACGCGCCGCGCATTCCCGACGATGCACTGATGCTGTGCGTGGTCGACGCCTCGGCGCTTACCGATGCCGAACAAAACCGGGTCGAGCGATTTTTACAGGATGGCGGCAAGGTGTTGACTGTTACGGGTGAGACGCCGTCGACACCTGGACAAGATGATTTTTCCGGGCAAAGATCCAGTGTGGAATCCATCGGCTTTGTCGATGCCACCCACCCGCTTATCAGCGATGCGGCAGCCTGGCGAACGCTGAGGATTTTTCAGAGGAACCGGGTTAATACGCTGCCCGATGACCGGGTGCTGGTGTCTCTGAACGATGGTTCGACGTTTATTCTGGAACGATCCGTTGGTCAGGGGCGCATGCTGCTTGTCGCGTCGGTGCTGGACAGCCTGGGCGACGATCTGCCGCTAAGCCCGGTTTTTGCGCCTTTTGTCCTGCAGGCCGCCAGGGTTTATGCGGGGCTGGATAACGCCTCGGGCTCATTGAGCGCCGGGTCGAGTCTGCTTGTTCGGGCCGGTGCGCAGTTGTTTACGCCTGCCGGGGAAGCGATCCGGGAGCTTGCCGCCATCGGCGAAGAAAACCGTATACATCTCACTGAGCCCGGCATCTACGAATTACGCGACGGCGGGCAAGTCCGGTCGTTGACCGTTAACATCGATCCTGCTGAATCGTCCATGCAAGGGCTCGATGAAGACTTCCTGGGGCGCTGGCAATCGCTTGCCGGGCAGGTAACTGATGGCCAGCGGCAGGACAATCCGCAATCATCGAGTGGCCCGGAAAAACAGCAACTATGGCACTGGTTCTTGCCGTTGTTGCTGGTGGTGGTCATTCTCGAAGCCTTGTATTCAAACATTCTCCTGCACGTCCGCAGAGGTGGCGCAGCATGAATAGACAACCTTCATTCGAAACCTATTTGATGCAGGTAGGCTCACGCTTGCGAAAAGCCGTTCGTTTGCGCGCGCTGGCGGTGCTGCTGCTGGTTTTGTTTTTGATGACGCTGGCAGTGGCCGTCGGCGGTGCGAAGTTCGGTCTGACCGATGGCCTGTTGATCTTTGCCCGTAGTTTACTGGTGCTGGGTGTCGTCGTGGTGTTGTATTTTCTCTGGCGTCGGCCACTGCAAAGACTCGGTATCCGTGGGGTTGGGGGATTTCTCGAAAAATCCGTACCCGGCCTGAATGGGCGTGCCGAGACCTATACCGAGCTGCAGGAAAATCAACCGCGTTCGCCGTTTCTGGCACTGCTCGACAGTGACGCCAGTCGGCGGGTCGCGGCCGCACCGTTACAAAAAGTCGTTCCGGCCGCACGTCTGGTTCTGCCGGTTTTACTGATAGTCTCGCTGCTCGGCGCCTTCGGCTGGTTGCTGGGCGCCGGGCCCGGCATGTGGCGCGACGGCGCAAAGCAGCTCTGGTTTTCCTGGCTGCCCGGTGAGCAGACGCCGGCTTCCTCCATCCAGGTCGAGCCGGGCGATACGCGTTTGCGTAACGGCGACGACCTGCGGATCGTGGCGAAAACCAAGGGTTTCAGGCCCGATAATGTCAGTCTTTATGTGAGCTTTGATAAGCAGAACTGGCAGAAACTCGACATGCCGGAGGTTGGTGAAGGGCAGTTCCAGTATATGTTTTACGGGTTGCAAAAGCCGCTCGATTATTACGTCGGCAGCGCCTTGACCCGATCTGATGAATACACCGTGGATGTGCTGACGCCGGCGCGCGTCGAAAATATCGTGGTTACTTACAACTATCCGGACTGGACCGGATTAGAGCCGCTTACAGAAAACCCCGGTGGTGACATGCTTGCGGTCAAGGGGACGCGGGTGGATGTCCGGATACAAACCGACCGGCCATTGGTCAGCGGTAAGCTGATACTTAATCAGCAGCCGCTGGCTTTGACCTCCGATGATAACGGCTACCATGCTTCTGTGGAACTGACCGAAACCGGCAGCTGGGCCGTCAGCGATCTGCTTGACGGACAGTCGATCAGACTGACCGATGATTTCGAGGTTCGTTTGCTGGATGACAAACCGCCGGAAATCCTTTTTACCAGCCCCGGCAAAGACTGGAATGCTTCGCCGATCGAAGAGGTTAGTCTGGAGCTGGAAACCCGGGATGACTTCAGGGTGGAGGATGTCAACCTGTATTATGCCGTGAATGCCGGTGACTGGACGCAAGTCAGGCTCGGTGCGGATTCGTTCGCCTCGTACACTCTGTATCTGGAGGAACTGGCGGCTGCCGACGCCGGGCTTGCAGGACTGACGCCCGGAGACCTGATCAGTTATTACGCCGAGGCGCGTGATCGCGGGCAAACCCGTCAGACCGATATGATGTTTATCAATGTGCGTCCCTTTGATCGGCGCTTCAGCCAGTCGCAGCAAAGCGGCGGACAGAGCGGCCAGGGTTCGGGCAATCAGCAGCAGGAGATTTCCCGGCGCCAGCGGGAAATCCTGGTCGCGACCTGGAATCTCGTTCGGCAGCAAAAAGACCGGCCGTCGAGCGAGGAGAAACTGCAAAGAGATAACGCAAGCCTGTTGTCAGACATGCAAACCACCTTGTCGGATCAGGCACAAACCCTGGCGCGGCGCAGTGCGGCAAGGCAATTGATTGAGCGTGATGAGAACATCGGAAAATTTGTCGAGTATCTGGAAAAAGCTGGCGAGTCGATGAAACCGGCAGCGGAAAAACTTGCGAAGTTCAAGCTGGATGAAGCCGTCCAGCCGCAACAGCAGGCCTTGCAGTATTTGCAGCGCGCCGAAGCGATTTTCAGCGACATCCAGGTTTCGCAACAGCAGGCCAATAACGGGCAGGGCAACAGCAGTTCGAGCCAGGATATGGCCGAGATGTTCGAGCTGGAGATGGATCTGGCCAAAAATCAGTATGAAGTACCGGATTCGCCGGCGGCTCAGGAGCAAGCGGAGAATCTTGACGATATTTTCGAAAAGCTGCGTGAACTCGCAAAACGACAGCAGCAAATGGCTGAAAAAGCGCAACAGCAGGAACTGGCCGGTTCCGTCGAGCGCTGGCAACTGGAAAAACTGCAGCGTGAACAGGAAGAGCTGAAAAAGCAGTTGCAGGAGCGGCAGTCCGCCAGCAATCAGGCCTCGGGTCAGCAACAGCCTTCCGAGGCGGCCGGCCGCGCGGCGGAACAAATCGAACAGGCGCTGCGCTCGATGGAACAGGCGAACCCGGCAAGCGGTGGGGGCACTTCTGCGCAGACTACACAGGCGATGAAAGAAGCTGCCGAAGGCTTGCAAGAAGCGCTGAAGTCTCTTGGCGAGCAGCAAAGACAGGCCATGCAGGAGCAGATCGATAATGCAAGCCGCAGAGCTGACGAACTGCTGGAGCAACAGCGGCAAAGCGAGGACCGCCTGCGCCAGGCGCTGGAAGATTCGATGAAGGCGCAGGAAGAGGGCCGCTATTCCAGCGGACTGAGCCGTCAGGAGGAAAACGAACTTGGCGAGCAAAAGCGTCGCATGCAACGCGAACTGGAGAAGATCACTACGGATTTGCGGCAAACCGAAAAGCGTTTTGCGGAGCGCATGCCGGAAACTGCTGAGGAAATTCGCAGCGCCCTGGAAGAATTGAAGGACAGCGGGGCATCGGTCAATCTGGGGTTGTCCGGCGACGCAATCGATATGGGTGTGGCGCCGCGAACCCTGCCGCGGGAGGCTGCTATTACCGAGGCGATGCGGGACTTTCGCGACCGCCTGTCCGATGCCGGAGCGCTTGCCGGCCTGGAGGGCAGCGAAACCGGTGAGCCTGACGAAGCCGTGCAACTGGCCGATTTGCAGGACGCAGTGCGTAATCTGCGCCAGACCCTGGATGCCGCCCTCGGCAATGACCAGCAGGGACAGGAGCAGGCGGCCCGACAGGGGGAACAGTCGTCGACTCAGGCCACTCAGGGCAGTCAGGCCGCCAGCTCGCAGGGCGGCCGCGCCTCGGGCGGTGAACTGCCGAATCAGGGTGGTTCCGATATCCGCAGCGGTTGGCGGCCGGGTGAGCGCTGGAACCCCGAGGATATTCTCGCCGGATCAACGCAAGGCAACGCGCTTGACGAAGCGCTGCAACGCTTGCGCAAGACACTGCCGCAGGTCGATGCTGAAAGTCTCAGCGACGAGCAGATGCAGGCCCTGCAGGAAATCACCCGCGAGCAACTGGGCGAAGACAGTGCGGAAAATACCGGACGTGTGGCCAG
>JAGRHW010000274.1 GCA_020444765.1 Gammaproteobacteria bacterium
TCACGCCACGGAAAATCGTCCCCGTGGAAATATCCCCGACCACCGACTGCAGAATGAACACATTCAAACCAATCGGCGGCGTGATCATGCCGATCTCGGTCACCACCACCACAAAGATCCCGAACCAGACGGGGTCATAACCCAGGGTAGTGATCACCGGAAAAAAAATCGGCACCGTCAACAGCAGCAGGGAGAGGCTTTCGAACACACAGCCCAGCAGGATGTAGATCAAGGCAATGACCAGGATGACACCCAAAGGCGGCCAGCCGTGACTGGTCACAAACTCAACCAGCGCGCCGGGTAAGTCCGCCAGATTCATGAAATTGGAAAACAGCGCCGCGCCAATCAGCACCAGAAACAGTCCGGCGGTTGTCAGAGCGGTTTCGCGCAGCACTTCAAAGGTGTCAGCCAGGCTGAGCCGCCGTCTGAAAAGCGCGATCAAAAATGCACCCATGGCACCCATCCCGGCTACTTCAGTCGGCGAGAATGTCAGATTCAGCGGTGCAAAATCAAAAATGCCGTAAAGCCCGCCAATAATGATGACAAACAGCAAAACCACCGCCCAGACCGATACCAGGGCCAGACCGCGTTCACGCCAGCTATGGACTTCACCGCAGGGGCCGGCCTCGGGGTTGATGAAAACCGTCCAGCGCACCGCCAGTAGGTAAAACAGGATACCAATCAAGCCTGGCACCACACCGGCCACAAACAGCTTGCCAATAGAGGTTTCGGTGAGCAGACCATAGATCACCAGAATCACCGAAGGCGGAATAAGAATTCCCAGCGTCCCGCCGGCAGCCACCGAGGCGGTGGAAAGTTGATCAGCGTAACCATAACGGCGCATTTCCGGAATCGCCACCTTGGACATGGTCGCCGCAGTAGCCAGCGATGAACCACTGATCGCCGAAAAACCACCACAAGCCACCACGGTTGCCATCGCCAGACCGCCGCGCATATGGCCCAGAAACGCATTACCCAAAGCGTAAAGCTCACGGCTCAAACCGCCTTTATTGATGAACAAACCCATCAGGACAAACAGCGGAATCACCGACAGGCCGTAATCCTGCGCGGTATCGGTGATCTGCCGCGCCGCCATCGACACGGCCGGCACATAGGAAGAAAGCTCCAGCATACCGCCACGCTCGTGGGCAATACCTAGCACGCCGATAAACCCCATGGCAAAGGCGATCGGCACACGCAGTAACACCAGCACCAGCACACAAACAAAACCGAGCAAGGCTTCAAACATGGCTGTCTCCTCCCGGCGCCTTGCCAAACAACTCGATAAGCCCCTTAAGCAAGGTAGCCACTGCGGTCAAGGCCACCGCAAAGGTAATAAAACCCAGTACCAGGTATTGCGGAAGACGCAAAAATTCGGTGACCTCGCCGTAGCTTTGCGTGCGCTCCACCAACACCCACAAACGCTGCACCGGCCAGTACAGAATGATGCCGGTAAAAACGTCAATCAGCCCACGCTGAATCCGCTCGACCCGCCAGGCACGAAACAAGGGGTCCAGCAGATCGACCGATATCGCCCCGCCGCGAACCATCATGACCGGCAAGGAAGCAAACACGAGAACCGCCATAAAAATACGCGTTAACTCAGTCGCCACCTGAATCGGCGCGTTAAACAAGGAACGCATCATGACGTCGGAAAACGTCATCAGCATCAACGCAAAAAGTGCTGCCGATGCCAGCAGCATCAGCAAAAAATCCGCCCAACGGGTCAGCCGCTCAACCACCGGCAACATCACCCAATCCTCCACAAACTCACAGGAAACGGGCAGCCCGAACGGGCTGCCCGGCATGACAGACACGAAAGCCGGTCTTATTGTTCTTCAGCCGCGTTTTTCAGCATCTCAACAATCGCCTGGGCATCGACACCACTAGCACTGACCTCATCGATGATCGCCTGGGTCACGCCTGCAGTACGCTTGACGAACTCAGCCTGATCGGCTTCCGTGGCTGTATTAATGGAGTTGCCTTCAGTCGCTCTCGTGCCTTCTTCGCCAATGACATCGATTTCATCCCAGATTCGCCCCAGTTCCCGGCTTAGCCGCTCACCGAACACTTTTTCGTCAAGCACCTTGCGAATATCCTCAGGCAAGGCAGCGAAAGCATCTTCATTCATCACAAAGGCAAAGGAAAAACGTCCGAAACCACCCGGCATGGTGTAGACGTTCTGCGCCACCTCGGTCAGACGGAAACCCAAGCGGGTCTCCATTGGCATGAGCACACCGTCAGCAGCATGAGAAGCCAGAGTCTCGTAGACCTTGGGTGCCGGCACCTGAATACCACTTGCGCCCAGTTCATTGAGCATCCGCGCCATGGCATCACCGGTGCTGCGTAGTTTCATGCCTTGTATTTCACCTAACTGGGTAACTTTCTTTTCCGAATGCAATTGCGCGGCACCATTGGTATGCAGCGCCAGTAATTTCAGCCCGCGATGCTCATTGGCTTTTTTCATGTGCTGTTCGTAGGCATGCCAATAGGCCGAGGACAGTGCTTCGGTAGAGGCCGTGTAACCCGGCAACTCGACCAGCTTACTGCTCGGGAAACGCCCCGGCTGATAGGAGTGCGCGATAATGGCGATATCCGCCACGCCGTCCTGAACCAGATCGGTTTGCGCCGGTGGAGGCCCCAGATCCAGCTTGACCTCGGCGGTCACACGACCATCGGTCGCCTCTTCGATCATTTCAATAAAACGCGGCCACATCTTGGCATTGATGCCGTGCTGCGGCGAGGTCCAGCTGGAGATAATAAATTTATGATCCGCCGCCGTAGCTGCAAGCGGTGACAGTGCAAAAATACAACCCAGAGCCAGGCCCGAAAGCACTTTTTTCATCTTTTTTTCCTCGTTTTGTGTTATTCAATCGACGGCCAGGATGCCGCCGACACGGTTATTTTTGATCTCGTTTCAGACTTTCCCACCATCCGCAGTCGGCAGGCATTGCGACATGATTGCCAGGCAGCACTTGCACCGGCTGCCGCAGTCCATTATCAGCGTTACGCTTTTGCAGCGCGCGTGCTACGGCATTGGCTTCGTCACTCAACCAGCTTCGGTTATGCCCCCAAATACTGGGACCATCAGTGAGTTCCTCGGCCTGCCAGTCCTCGGGATTTATCTCTCGCCCTCCCCAACCGTACTCGACCATGAACTTCGACGGCGTATAGGTATAGAACGAGGTCATGTAGTCATTGGTATGACGGCCCAGGGTCACTCCGATCTCCTCTCCTCGCTGCTGGGCCAGATCGTAGGCATGACCGACATCATCGAAATGCATCAGCTCCATCATGAGATGATGCACGCCTTTCTGCCCGGTCTCGACCAGCGCCAGGCTGTGATGCCGTGGGTTAACGTGCAGAAAGTAAGCTTTGAAAGGCGCCAGCACGTAATCGGAAATACCAAAGCCCAGCGTTTGGGTATAGAAAGGCAGAAGGTCATCCAGACTTTCGCAGGTCAGTACCGCATGGCCGAGGCCCATCGCGCCGGTACGAAAACCGCCGATATTACGCCCCGGGCGAAAGGGTTCACTGGCTGTTTCCGCCCCGTGAAAAAGTTCGATGCGGTTGCCACCCGGATCAAGAAACCAGATCAGCTCGCGGACAAAACGCTGCTGAGCCAAAGCGCCATCGTCGTAATAGACGGCGACACCGGCGGCTTCCAGCCGCGCGGCCATGGCTTGCAAGGCGGCGGCGTCCTGCATTTCCCAGCCAAAATACTGCAAGGATGTCTTACCGTTTTCTTCAACATACAAACGCTGTCGGCGATCATCCATACGAAAAGCCGTGGTTTTCGAGGTCTTATCGACCGCCTGCAAACCGAGAAATTGCGTGCCAAAATCCGCCCAATCGGCGAGACTTTCGGCATTTACACCCAGATAGCCAAGTGCCAGGATTGTCATTTTATCTCCTCCCCTTAGCCGCGACTCAGGCCAGACGCTGCCATTCAAGGATCGCCCGCCGCGCTTCCGGTGAGCCTTCTTCAAGCCGCGCGATCAGTTGTAGATTGTCGCCTTCCAGGCGAGCCTGGCGTTTTTGCGTGCCGCCAACCCAGTTGGGAAAGGATGCAATCTCGATCTCGTGAAACACGCTGTCGTCCTCGACCCGATAAGTGCCGGCATAAAACAAGCCTGTCTCATAGGCACGGGCTTTTTCTGCCTCACTGGCATCCCATTGCCCGCCGGTCGTAAAAGGGCGCCGTGTTGCATCGGTTACCATGATGGTGACCCGGCCGTCACGGTATTCGGCAAAGCCGCTCAGCTTGTCACCCATTGGCAGGATCACACGTCCGTCATCGTATTCCTGGCGCCACGACAACAGCCCCCAACGCCCTTCAATATCAGTGTTTTGCATGGATTGTCTCCGCTTTTTAAGTTTGTTCTATACGTTGTTCAGGCGATGCCTTGGGCAAGAAACGGCTCGACAATAGCGAGGAATTCACGGCCTTTTTCTATCTGTACCCAATGCCCGCACTGCTCGATCGGATACAGCGTCGCGTTGGGCAGATGCCCGGCCAGCGCTTCGGACACCGCAAACGGAATCACCTGATCATCACGCCCGTGGATGATGGCCGTCGGCTGGCTAATCTTCCTCAAGGCCTCATCACTCAGCGCCAGTCTATCCACACCTTCCTGACGCGGTGGCGGAAACAGGCTTGCAAAACGTTCCTGCACATCGGCGCGGATACTGGCGCGATAACGCATGTCGACCAGGTCATCGCTGATGATCGAGTGATCGTAGGCAAAAATATGCAGCAGCTCGCGCATTGCATCGGGCGATGGCTGATAACCCCAGACCTTTTCCAGGCCTTCGGTAATCGGGAAGCTCACGCCAACCGAGCCCATCAGCACCAACTTGCCGACACGCTCTGGATGCAGGCTTGCAGTTTTCAGGGCGATCGCGCCACCGAAGGAGTTGCCGATAATCGCCACTCTCTCCAGGTTCAGCGCATCCAGCAGGCCGATCACCTGGCCAACCCAGTTTTCCGGCGTCGCGGAAAAATCCGCCGGGGT
>JAGRHW010000275.1 GCA_020444765.1 Gammaproteobacteria bacterium
TCGTGGTGGATCAGATGAACGATAACTTCAGTATCAGTCTGTGAGGAAAACTCATAGCCCTGGCCGCGCAGGAATTCCCGCAGCTCTTCATGGTTTTCGATGATGCCGTTGTGCACCAGTGTGAATTCACCGCTTGAACTGTGCGGATGCGCATTGGCCTCGGACGGCTCACCGTGAGTGGCCCAGCGTGTGTGCGCTATGCCTATATGACTGTTCAGCGGGTTCTTGACCAGTGCCGCATCGAGTCCGGACACCTTGCCCTTAACCCGGACCCGCTCAATTTCATTCCCTTCGCGGATAACCGCGATACCGGCTGAATCATAACCACGATATTCAAGCCGGTGCAGCCCTTCGAGAAGAATTGGCGTTACGTTACGTTGCGCCAGCGCGGCGATAATTCCACACATATAAGATTCCTGCTATTTCGGTTTTTTCTGAGGCCGTTGCCAACCATTGATTGATTTTTGAGCTGCCCGGGTCAGCGCCAGCTGGTTGGCATCGACGTCCCGGCTGATAACCGACCCGGCACCGATCGTCGCGCCATCGCCAATCCTGACCGGAGCCACGAGCGCGGAGTTCGAGCCGATAAAGACTGAATCACCCATTACGGTACGATGCTTGTTCGCTCCGTCATAGTTACAGGTAATCGTACCTGCACCCACGTTGGTGTTTTTGCCTATATCGGCATCACCAACATAACTCAAATGGTTGACCTTGCTCCCTTGGTCGATATGGGAATTCTTGATTTCGACGAAGTTGCCGATGTGCGCATTCGCCTCCAGCTTGCTGCCGGGACGAATCCTTGCAAAAGGTCCAATAGCGTTATGCTCACCGATGTCGGCTTTTTCAATCACGCTGTTGGCCTGGATCACCGTACCACTGCCAATGCGGCTGTCGCTGATCACGCAGTTGGGCCCTACCACCACGTTGTCGCCCAGCTCCACATCACCATTGAAGACGCAGTTCACATGAATCTCGACATCGTTGCCCGTGGACAAATGACCACAGATATCGATTCGTGCCGGATCGACCAGGGTCACGCCATTCTGCATCAATTCATCAGCCAGGTTGGCCTGATGAATACGCTCCAGCTCGGCCAGTTGCTGGCGGCTGTTGACACCGGTGACTTCCCATTCAAATTCGGGGCTTACGGTTTCGATGCGCAAGCCATCAGCTTCGGCAAGCGCAAAGATATCGGTCAAATAGTATTCGCCTTGCGCATTGTTATTGTCGATACGATCAAGCAAGCGTTTCAAAATCGCACCGTTGATCGACAGCATGCCGGTATTGACTTCGCGGATCTTGCGCTGATCATCACTCGCGTCCTTTTCCTCGACGATACCAACGACTCTTGCCGCCGAATCCCGGACGATACGCCCGTAACCAGTCGGGTTTTCCAGGGTAACGGACAACAAGCCGATCGTCGTCTCACTGCAGAGAGCCAGTAGCTGCTGGAAGGTTTCCGGTCTTGTCAAAGGCACATCGCCATAGGCGATCAGGACCCGATCGTCATCGGCAAGCAAAGCGGTCGCCTGTTGCACGGCATGCCCAGTGCCTTTTTGTTGCTCCTGGCTTACAAAATCACAGGCCTCGCCTATCTCTTCAACAACCTGACCCGCTTCATGACCTATAACTGTGATAACAGCTTCGGGATTCAGGCCGGCCACATTATTCAGCACATGTTTCAGCAAGGGCAGACCGGCGAGCCGGTGCAACACCTTGGGTTTGCTGGATTTCATGCGCGTTCCCTTGCCGGCTGCAAGGACAACTACTTTAATAGACATTGATTATTCGGTAATTTTCCGGTTCAGGGAGTTCAGAGCCAATCACTTCAAGTGAGATATCCAGATAGCGGCAGACAACTCGTCAATCTGTAGTGAAGTGATTGATTCAGTTCGGGTTAAAGAATTTTGCGGCTAAGCATCGCAACGCCCCGATGATTGTATAACACGTTGATTTTCAGTTTGTTAAAACTGTCTGTATGGTAGGATTTTCTGGCAAAAAAAAGGCGTCGAATGACGCCTTTTGATGCTTTTCGTACAACTTGTAATTTCAACTGCGAAGCGTTTTACCGATGCGGTGAATCATTTCGATCTGTGCCTTCGCCGCATCCAGCTCGGCCTGAATAGCTTCATAGTCCAGATCCGCCGGATCCTTGCCTTGTAGCGCGTCTTCGGCCTTTTTCCTTGCCTGTTCAGCCAGCTGCTCGTCCAGATCTTCGGCCCTTACAGCGGTATCCGCCAGCACGGTCACGACGGTCGGCTGCACTTCAAGAATGCCGCCCGAGACAAACAACGAGGCCATTGAACCATCCTCGGTTTTATACCGAAGCTCGCCCGGGCGCAGGTTGGAAATCAGCTGTGAGTGACCGGGCATGATTCCCAGGTCGCCCAGGGTGCCGGGAGCGATCAACTCCCGGACGGTACCAGCAAACATGGAGTCTTCCGCACTTACAACATCCAGGTGCATTGTTGCTGCCATAACTGCTTCCCCTTACCTGGCCAGTGTTTTGGCTTTCTCTATGGCCTCGTCTATCGAGCCAACCATGTAGAACGCCTGCTCCGGCATGTCATCGTATTCTCCGGCAAGAATACCTTTAAATGCTGAAATCGTGTCTTTCAACGACACATATTTACCCGGTGAACCGGTAAATACCTCGGCAACGTGGAAAGGCTGGGAAAGAAAACGCTGCATACGTCGCGCACGACCAACCACCTGCTTGTCTTCATCAGACAGCTCGTCCATACCGAGGATGGCGATAATGTCCTGCAATTCCTTGTAGCGTTGCAAAACACCCTGAACCTGACGCGCGACACTGTAGTGCTCCTCACCGATAACCTGAGCATCCAGCTGACGTGATGTCGAGCCGAGAGGATCAACGGCCGGGTAGATACCGAGTTCGGCGATATTTCGCGACAGTACCAGAGTTGCATCAAGATGCGAGAAGGTGGTCGCTGGCGAAGGGTCGGTCAAGTCGTCCGCAGGTACATAGACTGCCTGAAACGAAGTGATAGAGCCGGTTTTGGTTGAGGTGATACGCTCCTGCAGGGCACCCATTTCTTCAGCCAGAGTCGGCTGGTAACCTACCGCCGACGGCATACGTCCGAGCAGTGCCGATACCTCGGTTCCGGCCAGTGTATAACGATAGATATTATCGATAAACATCAGTACGTCACGGCCTTCGTCACGGAAATATTCCGCCATGGTCAGACCTGTCAGCGCCACCCGCAGCCTGTTGCCCGGCGGCTCGTTCATCTGACCATACACCAGCGCAACCTTGTCGAGTACGCCACTTTCTTCCATTTCGTAGTAGAAGTCGTTGCCTTCACGGGTTCGCTCACCAACACCTGCGAACACCGACAGACCGGAGTGCTCCTTCGCAATGTTGTTGATCAGCTCCATCAGGGTTACGGTCTTGCCTACGCCAGCACCACCGAACAGTCCGATCTTGCCGCCCTTGGCGATCGGCATGATCAGATCGACCACTTTGATACCGGTTTCGAGGATATCGATGGTTGCAACCAGCTCTTCGTAAGTCGGCGCCTCACGGTGAATCGGCATTTTGGTTTCGAATTCGACGTCGCCGGCCATATCAACCGGGTTACCGAGGACGTCCATCACGCGACCCAGTGTGCCCTTGCCTACCGGTACCGAAATCGGAGCGCCGGTGTTCACAGCATCCATACCACGACGCAGCCCGTCCGACGCACCCATGGCAATCGTTCGAACAACGCCATCACCTAACTGGTTTTGCACTTCCAGGGTGAGGTTGGTCGCTTCTACGGTCAGGGCGTCATAGACAGCCGGAACCGCATCACGGGGAAACTCGACGTCTACAACCGCGCCGATAACTTCAATAATTTTTCCAGTACTCATTAAGATGGTACCTCAGTTGTAATTTTCAAAAATCTGTTAAACAGCCGCAGCACCGCCGACGATCTCGGATATTTCCTGAGTGATCGCCGCCTGTCTTGCCTTGTTGAATTTAAGCTGTAATTCGTCAATCATGTTGCCGGCATTGTCAGAAGCACTTTTCATGGCGACCATACGGGCTGCCATTTCACAGGCGATATTCTCGACAACGCCCTGGTAGATCAGTGACTCGACGTAACGTTGCATCAGGACATCTATAACCTCTTTGGATTCAGGTTCGTAGATATAGTCCCAATGATGATCAAGCGCTTTTCCTTCAACCGGCACCAACGGAATAAGCTGCGTCACCCTCGGTGATTGCGTCATTGAATTGACGAACTGGTTTTCAACGAGAAACAAGCGGTCAATCTTGCCTTCATCGTAAGCATCCAGCATGACCTGAACAGTACCGATCAATTCGCTGACCGCCGGTTTGTCGCCCAGCTGTGTTGCCTGGGCGATCAAGCCGTATTTACGAAAGGCGCTGACAGCCTTTTTGCCGATCGCACAGATATCAATTTCCACACCCTGTTGCCGCCAGTCGGCCATGCTCTGCAGGGCTTTTTTGAACAGGTTGACATTCAGGCCACCGCACAGACCCCGATCGGTCGATATAACGATGTAACCAACGCGTTTTACCTGTTCGCGTTTCTGGGTATACAGGTGTTTGTACTCAAGATCACCCTTGGCAACATGGCTGACAACCTGCTGCATCTTGGTCGCATAAGGCCTGGTTGCACTCATGCGATCCTGCGCCTTGCGCATCTTAGACGCGGCGACCATTTCCATCGCCTTGGTGATCTTTTTCGTATTCTGGATACTTTTGATCTGAGTGCGTATCTCTTTAGCGCCTGCCATGAGAACCCCCTACCATGTATTGTTGGATTTGAAGGTTTCCAGGGTTTTCTTCATCGTCGCTGCGATTTCGTCGTTGAAATCGCCGGTTTCGTTAACCTGACTCAGAAATTCCGACTGCTCTGCACGGATATAGCTCAGCATCGCAGCTTCAAAATCAACGATCTTGTTGGCCGGAACGTCATCAAGGAA